>JAJDOE010000183.1 GCA_022340345.1 Gammaproteobacteria bacterium | reverse complement strand
GGCAGCCGACTGCAACTTCTCCTGGCGCGCTGAGTAAATGGATACCGCAACGATCTTTCTGGTCCTTGCGGGGGTGCTGGGACTCTTTATGGCCTGGGGCATTGGCGCCAATGACGTGGCCAACGCCATGGCCACGTCGGTGGGGTCCCGTGCGCTGACGGTACGCCAGGCGGTGATCATTGCCGCGATTTTCGAATTCGCCGGCGCCTACCTGGCCGGTGGCCAGGTCACGGCCACGGTGCGCAAGGGCATCATCGATTCCGGCGAGTTCTGTGTGGGCTGCACGGCTACCCCGGATACCCTGGTGGTCGGCATGCTCGCGGCCCTGATGGCAGCGGCCTGCTGGTTGTACGTGGCGTCACACCGCGGCTGGCCGGTGTCCACCACGCACAGTATCGTTGGTGCCATCGTTGGCTTCGCCTGGGTAGGCGTGGGCAGCGATGCGGTGCAATGGACCAAGGTTGGCACCATCGCGCTGAGCTGGCTGTTTTCGCCCCTGGTGGCCGGATTTTTTGCTTTTGCGATCTTCTCCAGCATCCAGCGCCTGATCCTGGATACCGAGAATCCCTTCCGCAACACCCAGAAATTCGGACCCTACTACCTGTTCGTGGTGGGCTTCGTTATTGCCATGGTGACAATCCGCAAGGGCCTGAAGCACCTGGGGCTGGGCGTTGGACCCGGGGAAACGGTTGCGTATGCCATAGTCGCCGGCGTAGTGATCGCGCTGATGGGCGCGCTGTTGGTGCGCCGAATTTCACCCGATCCCGGGGTTGACCGGGATTTTCATTTCGCCAGCGTAGAGCGGGTGTTCGCGTTGCTGATGATATTCACCGCCTCGGCCATGGCTTTCGCCCACGGCTCGAACGACGTCGCCAACGCGGTGGGTCCGGTCGCCGCGGTTGTAAGCATCGTCAAGCAGGGCTCGGTAATGCAGCAATCTGCGCTGCCCGCGTGGGTGCTGCTGCTGGGTGCCGCCGGTATCGTGCTGGGTCTTTCCACTTTCGGCTACCGGGTGATCCGCACCGTGGGCCGCAAGATTACCGAACTGACTCCGAGCCGCGGTTTCTCCGCGGAAATCGCCGCAGCCAGCACCGTGGTCTTTGCTTCCTATACGGGCATGCCGATTTCGACCACACACACGCTGGTGGGCGCGGTTCTCGGAGTGGGGTTCGCCCGCGGTATCGCGGCATTGAATCTGCGGGTGGTCGGGGGAATTTTCATGTCGTGGCTGATCACCCTGCCGGTGGGTGCAGCGCTGGCGATCGGGTTCTTCTACCTTCTGAAAGCCTTGTTGCTTTGAGCGCGTCTTGACGCCGCGCGTCCTGACGCCGCCGGACGGCGTCGCGGAATCTTCCCGGATTCCGAGCGGAATACCTTAGCGCGGCTCCCTTGCCTGGTCTTCCAGCTTTTCCAGGCTGGTATGCCGAACGTCCCGGCCCTTGACCAGATAAATTACGTATTCGCAAATATTCCGCGAGCGGTCGCCGATGCGCTCCATGGATCGCGCGGACCACAACAGATGCAGGGATGCCGGGATCGAGCGTGGATCTTCCATCATGTAGGTAATCAGCTGGCGTACGATACCTTCGTATTCGCGATCCACGTTGATGTCCTCGCGCGCCACCGCGATCGCCTGCTCCACGTCCAGGCGCGCGAATGTGTCCAGCGCACCGTGCAACATGCTCGCCACGCGATCGCCAAACGGCCGCAGATCGACCTGGGGCGTCCAGCGCGACTCCTGTTTGAGCTGAAACACCGCCATCTTGCCGATGCGCTCCGCCTCGTCACCGATGCGCTCCAGATCCGTAATCGTTTTGATCACCGCGATCAGCAGCCGCAGGTCGCTGGCGGCAGGTTGCCGACGGGCGAGGATATGCGTGCATTCCTCGTCAATTGCTACCTCCATGGCATTGACCTTGTAGTCGCTGCGGACCACGGTCTCTGCCAGATCCCGGTCACGATCGGCCAGCGCGCGTACCGCGTTTACCAGCTGTTGCTCAACCAGGCCCCCCATTTCCAGGACCTTGTTGCGAATGTCCGATAATTCGGCGTCGTAACGCTGGGAAATATGGTGGCCGAGTGTGTCTTGATCCACGATGCGTCTCCTGCGGTCAGCCGTAGCGGCCGGTAATATAATCTTCGGTCGCCTTTCTGCCCGGGTTGGTGAACAGGGTATTCGTATCGCCAAACTCTATCAGCTCTCCCAGGTACAAAAAGGCAGTGTAGTCGGAGACCCGCGCCGCCTGTTGCATGTTGTGGGTAACGATAAGGATGGTGTAATTCTCCTTGAGCTCGGTAATCAGCTCTTCGATCTTGAGCGTAGAGATGGGATCGAGTGCGGAGGCGGGTTCGTCCAGCAGCAGCACCTCGGGTTCGATGGCGACCGCGCGGGCGATAACCAGCCGCTGTTGCTGGCCGCCGGACAATCCCAGTGCATTGTCGTCCAGGCGGTCAGCGACTTCTTCCCACAGGGCGGCCCGGTGCAGGGCCCGCTCCACCGCCTCGTCCAGGGTGCGGCGCTCGTTGATCCCCTGCAGGCGCAGACCGTAGGCGACATTTTCATAAATGGACTTGGGGAAGGGGTTGGGTTTCTGGAACACCATACCCACGTTGCGACGCAGGTCGGCCACGTCCAGAGAAGCCCGGGTGATGTCCTGTCCGCGCAACAGGATTTCACCCTCCATCCGGCAGCTGTCCACCAGGTCGTTCATGCGGTTGAAGCAGCGCAGCAGGGTCGATTTGCCGCATCCACTGGGGCCAATGAAGGCCGACACACGCTTTTCGGGAATCCGCAGGTTGATCTGCTTGAGCGCCTGTTTGTCGCCGTAGTAGAGATCCAGGTTGCGGGTTTCCAGGCAGGTTTCCTCCTGGCCCAGGTCGGCGCTGGCGGCGGGACGCTCCAGGCGGGAGAAATCAATGGCGTGGGTGCGTGGTTCTTCGCTCATGCTGTGTTCCAGATCTGCAATTGCCGTGTTGAGGATGTCGGATGCCATGGTACCGCTGGTGGATCAGGAACCTTCCAGGGCGCGGTATTTCTCGCGCAGGCGGTTGCGGATGGCGATGGCGGCCAGGTTCAGGAAGACGATGACCAGCACCAGCAGCAGGGCTGTCGCGTATACCAGCGGTCGCGCGGCTTCCACGTTCGGGCTCTGAAAGCCCACGTCGTAGATGTGAAATCCCAGGTGCATGAACTTTCGCTCCAGGTGCAGGAATGGCGCGTTCCCGTCCAGCGGCAGGGACGGCGCCAGCTTCACGACGCCCACCAGCATCAGCGGAGCCACCTCACCCGCGGCGCGGGCGATCGCCAGGATCAGGCCCGTCATCATGGCCGGGCTGGCCATGGGCAGCACGGTGCGCCACAGGGTCTCGATCTTGGTGGCCCCCAGGGCCAGCGAACCCTCGCGGATGGATTTGGGAATGCGCGACAGGCCCTCCTCGGTGGCCACGATGACCACCGGCAGGGTCAGCAGGGCCAGGGTCAGCGAAGACCAGAGGATCCCCGGAGAACCGAAGGTGGGCGCCGGCAGGGCCTCCGGATAAAACAACCGGTCCAGGTTGCCGCCGAGGAAATAAACGAAAAAGCCCAGGCCGAACACGCCATAGACGATGGAAGGCACACCCGCCAGGTTATTTACCGCGATGCGGATGATGCGGGTCAGCATCCCCTGCCGGGCGTATTCCCGCAGGTATACCGCAGCCACCACCCCGAACGGCGTGACAAAGATGGACATCACGATGACCATCATCACGGTGCCGAATATGGCCGGAAAGATACCGCCCTCGGTGTTCGCTTCGCGGGGGTCGTCGGCCACGAATTCCCACACCTTCACGAAGTAGTGACGGAGTTTCTGGCTGCGGCTCATGGTATTGGGGCGGATGGCGCGCACCACCTTGGCCAGGGGCACTTCGATCTCCCGCCCATCCATGATCTCGGCGGTGAAGGAATCGCGGTTGATCTGGGTGTTCAGCGTAGCCAGCTGGTCTCGCAGCACGGCGTACTCCGCGTCGAGGACCTTGCGCTGTTGGTCGAGTTCGGCAAGGTTTTGCCTGGTGTCCTTGCCGTCGATTTCCAGGCCGCGTTGTTGCAGGCGCAATTTCTCAATCGCGTAGTTGATGGCGCCGATGTCGTCCTTTTCAATCGCCCGGATTCGGGAAAACAGGTCGCTGGCGCGCGCGATGCGATCCTGGAACTCTTTCCAGGCCTCCGCGCCGTTGGCTACCCGCGTGCCGGATTCCCGGACCTCCCGAAGGTAGCCGTACAGGTTGCCCCACTCGCGCCGTTCCACCTTCATTAGCTCGGCGGGCTCGGCGCGCTGCGAGAGGCCCTCATCGATGACCCACCGGAAGTCGAAGCCATAGGCGTCGCGGTTGCCGATTTTTATGAGGTGCCGCTCGACCAGCGGCGTATCCGTGTTGAGCCGGACACCGGCATCGATGAGCCGCTGACGGGGCACGGTTTCGCTTGCGGTGATCTCACCGACGATACGCACTGGCTCGCTGCCGTTCTCGCTGTAGTTGGCCTGAATCAGCGGCGCCGGCCAGAAGTGCGCCAGTCCGCGGACGGCGATGAGCCCCAGCAGACCCACCACCATGATGATGCTGGCGCTGACCGCGGCGGCGTTCAGCCAGATCAGCGGCTCGCCGTCCCGGAACCATTTTCCGATCGAACTCATCTGCTTACAGGCTGCTGTACTTGACGCGCAGTCGCTGGCGCACGACTTCCGCAAGGGTGTTGAAGACAAAGGTCGCCATGAACAGCACCAGTCCCGCCAGGAACAGGATGCGGTAGTGGGTGCTGGCCACTTCGGATTCGGGCATTTCCACCGCGATATTGGCGGACAGCGTGCGCATGCCCTGGAAGATGCTGAAGTCCATCACCGGCGTGTTGCCCGTGGCCATGAGCACGATCATGGTTTCGCCCACCGCCCGCCCGAGGCCGATCATCACCGCCGAGAAGATGCCAGGGCTGGCGGTAAGAATCACCACTCGCGCCAGGGTCTGCCACGGTGTCGCCCCCAGGGCCAGGGAACCCTGGGTCAGGTGGCTGGGGACACCGAAGATGGCGTCCTCGGCGATGGAGAAGATCGTTGGAATGACCGCAAAGCCCATCGCCAGGCCCACCACCAGCGCGTTACGCTGGTCATAGCTGATGCCCATTTCCGCGGTCAGCCACTTGCGGATATCGCCGCCGAAAAACCACAACTCCACGGGCTGGCTCAATGCGATGGCTCCCCAGCCGATCAGGCACAACACGGGAATCAGCAGGGCTGCCTGCCAGCCGTCCGGGATGTGGCGACGCAGGGACCCGGGCAAAAAGCGCCACAGCCAGGCAGCAACCAGCACGCCCAGCGGCAACGCCAGTAGCAGCATGACCACGCCCGGCAGGTACACCTCGGCAAAGGGCGCCAGCCACAGCCCGGCCAGAAAACCCAGGATCACGGTAGGCAGCGCCTCCATGATTTCGATTACCGGCTTGACCACCTGGCGCATGGGCGGTGCCATGAAGTAGGCGGTGTAGATGGCACCCATGATGGCCAGCGGTACGGCGAACAGCATGGCAAAGAACGCCGCTTTCAGGGTGCCGAATGTGAGGGGCGTAAGGCTGAATTTGGGCTCGAAATCGTTGTCCGCCGACGAGGACTGCCACAGATATTCGGGCTCGGCGTGGCTCTCGTACCAGACTTTGCCCCACAGGGACGACCAGGAAATTTCCGGATGCTCGTTGTGAATTCTCTGAAAGCGCAAACCGTCCGCGGAGAGGGCCAGATAGGCATCGGCTCGTGGCGCCACGCCGAGTTGGCTGATGCCGCTGTTGGCGACTTTCCGGACCAGCACCGTGCGCCCCGCCGTGGAGTGATAGATGCCCAGGTTGCCCTGGTCGTCCGCTGCCAGGAAACCCTTGCGGTTGTATTCCGGCGCGAAAGCCTGCACCGCGCCCGGCAACGGGTCGAAACCGCGTACCCGTTTCAGGGAGTATTCGTTGTTGTCGTCGCGGACCGGGAACCACTGGGCGATCGACCCGTCGGTTCCTCCGACCAGCAGGGATATGCCGCCGGTAAGAAAGTGCAGCGCTGAGATTTCCGACCCCTCGGGCAACGCACGCACGGTCTCTACCCGTTTCGGATCCGCCGGGTTGCTGATGTCGTAGTAGTTGATATGGCCGTCGCGGGTCACGGCGTACAGCTCTCGCTGGTCCTTGTCCATCAGCAGGAAAGCGATATCACCCTGTGGTGGGAGCAATTCCCGGCTGCTTAGGTTCCAGCCGCCACCGCCGAGCAAGGACTCCTGCTTTTCCAGATTGGCCAGTACCAGGCGCCCGTCATCGGTGATCGCGGCGATGGCGGCGGTATCTTCGGCCACCTGCAGGGTCAGCAATCGCAAGGCATCCGATTGCGGGTCCACCTCCACGGGCTCCTCACCCAGCGGATACTCCAGCACCGGCGAAATCAGGCGTTTGTCGTTTGGGAAAGTGACCTGGTAGCGGTGCCGCACCACAATGGCCTGGCCATTGGCCAGGCCGTAGCCAAAGATCCCGGTGCGATCCTCACCGGCACCGAAGCCGGTAGGCGTTGCCGGCAGCTCCACAGCGATCCGGGCAATCGGAGAGCCGTCCCGGATGCGAAAGAACTCCACCTCGCCCCCGGCAGTGGCAAGCATGCCGACCTCGCGCTGTTCTTCCATGGCCAGCAGCAACGGGGTTCCCGCGGGGGCGGTGAAGGTGCGCCCGGATTCCAGTTTTGCCGGCTGGAACAGAGGGAAAACGATTAGCAGCAGGTAGAAGAAGATCAGCACAATGGCGAGGATCACCGCCACGCCGCCAAAGCCAATTGCGTTTCGGGCCAGCAGGTCCTTGATTCGCCGCCAGCGTTTCCGGGCCTGGTTGGCGAAGGCGCGCTCCAGGCGCGCGTCGTGCTCTTTGGTGTCGGTGCTCATGGGTATAGCGGAAAAGGCTAACCGGGCACCGTGACAGCCGTGTTACAGGCCCGTGAAAGGGCCGGAAATCCGGTATTTCAGTGCTGGCGGCGGGACCCCCGGACCAGTTCCCGCACCCGCGCGTGGATGTCGTCCCGAATCCGGCGGAACTCCGCCAGGATCTGCTGCTCGCCGCCCCGGGCGCGCGCCGGGTCTTCCAGTGGCCAGTGGAGGCGCTGCGTTCCCGCCGGTACCGCCGGGCAGTGCTCGTCCGCGTGTCCGCACACGGTCACCACCAGGTCGGCCCACTCCAGCTGCTCCGGCTGAAGGCGGCTGGATTGCTGTTGAGAAATATCCACGCCGTCTTCCGCCATCACCGCGACAGCGCGCGGGTTCTGACCATGGGCCTCGATACCCGCGGAAGCGATTTTCCAGTCCGGCGGCGCGAGGCTGCGTGCGTAGCCTTCTGCCATCTGGGAGCGACAGGAGTTTCCGGTGCAAAGGAAGAGAATGTGCATACGGACTCGGGTTGCGGCGGTTGGGACGAGCAAGCGCAGATTCGGATCACCGAATTCTAGGCGATTCGCCCATCAATCCAAAAAAAAGGCCCGCGCGGGGCGAAGGCCTTGTGGAAAGCGCTGGCGCAATCCGGCGCCAGCGGGCGCAGGAAAA
>JAJDOE010000175.1 GCA_022340345.1 Gammaproteobacteria bacterium | reverse complement strand
CGCCAGCACCAGTACCCGGCATGCAGCAGCGGCCTTCACGAGATACGATCCAACAGCGCCTTCGCTTCCCGGGAGCCAGCCTCAAGCTGTACCTCCCGCGCGCTGTTCACGTACTCAAAACGGATCATCAGGTCCGGTGGGCCCAGTAACTCTTCGGCGCGTTCGGGCCATTCTACTAGGCAGATCTTGCGACCGTCCACGAGGTCACGAATTCCCAGGTTTTCCAGTTCCTCCGCGTCCACCAGCCGATACAGGTCCAGGTGCACATACTGCTGCTCCGCCAGTTCGTAGGTTTCCACCAGGGTGTAACTGGGGCTCGGCACGGGACCGTGGAACCCCAGGGCACGCAGCAGGCCGCGAACAAAAGTGGTCTTGCCCGCCCCCAGATCGCCGGACAGGTGGAGCTGCCAGCCGGGGCGCAGGTGCGGCGCGATACGCGCCGCCAGGGCGCTGGTCGCCGCGGCATCTTCACAATAACGGCGCATCAGGACCGGGTCCGCAGTACCTGCGGCAGGGCCGCGAGCAGGTCGCCGGCGAGCATCGCGTAACTGCCACACTCCGCACCCGCTACTTCTCCGGCCAGGGCGTGCAGCCAGGCGCCATGCCGGGCAGCTTCCAGCGCCGCACCCGTGCGGGCCCACAGCGCTGCCACCAGCCCGGTGAGTAGGTCGCCGCTTCCACCGCTGGCCATTCCCGGGTGACCGGCATCCACCACCACTAGCCCCCCGGCGCCGCCCGCTACCAGGCTACCGCGCCCTTTCAGGATTACCGTGCCGCCGTAGCGCGCCACCAGTTCCCGGACCGCCGCCGGACGATCCGCCTGCACCGCAGTCACCGGACAGGCCAACAAACGCGCTGCCTCGCCAGGATGCGGCGTCAGTATCCATTCGTGCCTGGTCATCGGTTCTCGCGCCAGCAGGTTGAGCGCATCGGCGTCCACCACCATGGGTCGCCCGCAATCCAGCGCCGTTGCCCACGCCTGACGCCCCCAGGCGTCCTGCCCCAGGCCCGGCCCCACCGCAAGCACGTCACTCAAGCGGGCCAGCGTTGCCAGGGCGGCGGCGTCCTCGCTGCCGAAGCACAGCGCCTCGACGGGAAACACGCTGCTGGCGGCATGGGCGGCCCGCGTGGCAACCCGTACCAGTCCGGCGCCGCCCCGCAGGGCGCCCCCCGCTGCCAGCGCCGCCGCGCCGGACATACCGCTATCGCCTCCCACTACCAGCACCCGCCCGGCGCCGCCCTTGTGCAGGTCAATGGGTGCCGGCGGCAAGGGATGCCGGTCCCGGCCTCCCCAACGATGCGCCCGGGGAGAAACCCGCCCGCGCAGGCTTTCGTCAAAACCGAGCGACTCCAGGGCGGTCTTGCCGCACAGGCGCGGTCCCGCGCCGGTGAACATTCCCAGCTTGTAGCCCAGGAATGCCAGCGTACGCGTGGCTCGGAATCCGGCGCCCAGCTCCGCACCGCTATCCGCGTGCAGGCCGCTCGGCAGATCCAGCGCAAGGCGGGCGGCGCCCACCGTGGCGTTGGCCTCCGCCACCAGCCGCGCCGGTGGCCCGTCCAACGGTCGCTCCAGGCCGGTGCCAAACAACGCGTCCACGATCAGCTCGGTTCCGGCCACAGGGCTCGCATCCGACCGGTCCAGCGGCAGCCCGGCGGCCTGCAAGCGTTCCGCGTTGGCGCGGCAATCCGGGCTCGCCGCCGGCAACGCCGCGATCACCTGCACTTTCAGACCCTGCTCATGCAACCGCCGCGCCAGCACGTAGCCATCGCCGCCATTGTTTCCCGGACCGCACAACACGCACACCCGGATCGCCCGCGGCCAGCAAAAGCGCGCCCAGCGGGCCGCCGCAACTCCGGCCCGTTGCATGAGCTCCGGGCCCGGCACGCCCTGCACCTCAATGGCCAGGCGATCCAGTTCCCGCGCGCCGGCGGCGTCATACAACAAGTGGGCAGGAGGGCGCATCGAAACTATGATAACAGCGCATGCCAGCCACTACGCCGGACTTCGATGCCCTGAGCCGCGACATCCCCACCTGGGCGAGGGAGTCCGGGTTTTCCGCCTGTGGTGTCGCGCCCCTCGAACTTGGCGAGGCAGGCAAACGGCTGGAAAGCTGGCTGGCGCGCGGATTTCACGGTGACATGCAGTACATGCGCCGTCACGGCACCAGGCGCTACCGGCCCGGAGAACTGGAACCGGGCACTTTGTCGGTAATCAGTGTGCGCATGGACTACCTGCGCAATGAAATGTCGGAGGCGCTTGTTCCGCTCGGCGATCCGCAGCGCGCCTTCATCAGCCGCTACGCCCTTGGTCGGGACTACCACAAGCTCATGCGCAGGCAACTGGCGCGGCTGGCCGGGCGGATCGCCACCGTAGTGGGACCGTTTGGTTATCGGGCGTTCTGTGACAGCGCACCGGTCATGGAAAAACCGCTTGCGGCGCTGGCGGGTCTCGGCTGGATCGGCAAGCATACCAACCTGCTTTGCCGGGAAGCGGGCTCGTATTTTTTTCTGGGGGAACTGTACACCGACCTGCCGCTTCCTCCGGCAACCCCGGTTTCCGATCACTGCGGCGACTGCCGTGCCTGCCTGGATGCCTGTCCCACCGGCGCCATCGTTGCGCCCTACCAGCTCGACGCGCGGCTGTGCATTTCCTACCTCACCATCGAATCCCGCGGCCCGATCCCGAAGGCCCTGCGGCCTCTGCTGGGGAACCGGATTTTCGGCTGCGATGACTGCCAGCTGGTTTGCCCCTGGAACCGCTTTGCCCGGCGCAGCGATCGGCCGGACTTTGATCCGCGTCACGGCCTGGACACGGCAAGTCTGCTGGAATTGTTCGCCTGGAACGAAAGGGACTTCGAGGAGCGGACCCGCGGATCCGCACTGCGCCGGGTTGGATTCGAAGGCTGGCTGCGAAATCTGGCGGTGGCCCTGGGCAACGCGCCGCCGGCTCCGGAGGTGGAAGCGGCCCTGCTTGCGCGTCAGCAACATACCTCGGAGCTGGTGCGCGAGCATGTAGCCTGGGCATTGGCGCGCCAGCGCGAAGCCTGAGCCCGGTCGAAACCAGACTGCTTAACTGTCCGCCAGCACGTAGCGCAGAATCTCCACCACCTGCTGCGGATCCCTGGCCCAGGCCAGCGCCGCAGCGTCCACCTCCTTGAGAGCGTGCACCAGGTCTTCACCGTGCAGCGTCAGGTAGGGCTTGCCCACCGCGGCACAGTAACCGGCATCGAAGGCGGCATTCCATTGCCGGTATTTGTCGCCAAAACGCACTACCACCAGATCGCTCTGGTCAATCAGCGTCCGGGTGCGGATGGCGTTGACCTTGGCCGACTTGTGGTCGCGCCAGTACGGTTCGGCCTCGACGCCCAGCATATCGCCGGCGGCGTCACTGGCGGCATGATCCGTCACCGGCGCACGGAATCGCACCGGCAAGCCGGCACTCTCGCATCCGGCGCGAATCTGCTCACGCCAGTCGCTGTGGATCTCACCGGAAAGATATACGGTCCAGGTCACGTTGTGATTACTTGGCGAATCCGTCACGACATCTGCAGGAAATGTTCGCGGTAGTACCGCAACTCCTCGATGGATTCGCGGATGTCATCCAGGGCACGGTGGGTATTCTGCTTGCTGAAACCCTGCAACATCGTCGGCCGCCAGCGCGCCGCCAGCTCTTTCAGTGAACTCACATCGAGATTGCGGTAGTGCAGGTAGGACTCCAGCGCCGGCATGTGGCGGTACAGAAATCGCCGATCCTGGCATACCGTGTTGCCGCACAGGGGGGAACGATTCTTCGGCACGTGCCGGCGCAGGAAGGCGACGGTCTGGCGTTCCGCCTCCGCCTCGTCAACGCGCGACGCCCGCACCCGCTGTACCAGGCCGGTTTCCCCGTGCACCCGGGTGTTCCACTCGTCCATATCCGCGAGCACCTCATCCGGCTGATGGATTGCGATCACCGGGCCTTCCTCGATTACCTCGAGGGATCCGGTTGTGACGATGGTGGCGATTTCGATAATGCGGTCGTGGTCCGGGTACAGGCCGGTCATCTCGAGATCAATCCAGATCAGCGCGTTGGCGTCTTGCGGCATTGGGGTTTGGCTTCCGGTTGGAAGCACACTATAACCCCGTGCCGGAGGCACTCCAACCGCGTACAATCCCCTGTCATGAAACTAGCCAAACAAATCCTTCCCGGCCTGTGGCTGATCCTGCTCGCCGGAACTGCGTCCGCCGATGAACTCCTGGCGGGGAATCCGGAAAGCGGCCAGCAACTGCACGCACAGTACTGCACCAGCTGTCACACGCAACAATTCGGTGGTGACGGAAGTGGTATGTATTCACGCCCCGACCGCCGGGTAAATTCCATCGAGGCGCTGATGGGTCAGGTGGCGTTTTGCGTAAAAAACACGGCGCCCCAACTCACGTCGGCGCAGGTCGACGACCTGGTGTCCTACCTGAATCAGCAGCACTACCACCTGGAAGTGGCGAAGTGAGCGATCTCACGCAACGCCATTGCAAGCCCTGCGAGGGGGGGGTGTGCCCGTTGCCGATCACCGATGCGCGCGCCCTGCTGGAACAGGTACCGGGCTGGGAGATCGACGAGGATGGCAAGCAGATC
>JAJDOE010000174.1 GCA_022340345.1 Gammaproteobacteria bacterium | reverse complement strand
CGGCAGGCCGCCGATTCGGTGCGGGACAAGCGGATGCAAGCGTTGACCAACGAAACGCATAGCTTGAATCAAGCCATCCGTCAGCGGGCCCAGCAGGAGGTATTCGCCATCGCGCGCAAGACACTGGCTGATCTCGCGACGACCAGCCTGGAAGAACGTATGGGTGAGGTCTTCCTGCGCCGCTTGCGAGCGCTGCAGGACCCGGCGCGAGAAGGTTTCGCCAGGTCCCTGAAGACGGCTAGCGGCCCCGCGCTTGTGCGCAGCGCGTTTGAGTTGCCCCCGGAGCAACGGGCGGCGATACAAAACGCCCTCAACGAGACCTTTTCGGCAGAAGTTCCGGTCAAATTCGAGGCGGCGCCCGATCTGGTCAGCGGCATCGAACTCACAACGAATGGGCAAAAGATTGCCTGGAGTATCTCGGATTACCTCGCGTCGCTGGAAGCGGGCGTGGAAGAACTGCTGACAACGCCATCCAGACCTCTGCCGCCAAAACCGGAACCAGGACTGCATGAACAAGGTAGCTGATAGCGTCCGGGACGCCTTCGACAGCGCCTTTGCAGAAATTCGCCAGGCGCGCGAAGCCTTCACACCACAACTGAAAACACGCGAAATCGGGACCATCACCAGCGTCGCCACCGGCATCGCGAAAGTCTCCGGTCTCCCCAGCGCGGGTTCCGAGGAAGTGCTGAAGTTTCCCGGCGATCTGTATGGCATCGCATTCAACGTCGACGAAGCCGAAATTGGCGTCGTTTTACTGGGTGACTACTGGCACTTGCATGCGGGCGATGAAGTCGAGCGCACCGGGCACGTGGTGGATGTGCCGGTGGGCGACGGCTTGATCGGGCGCATCATCAACCCGATGGGGCGGCCGCTGGATGGCAAGGGCCCGGTGGTTTCCAGCGCGCGCCTGCCCGTCGAACGCCCCGCCGCGCCGATCATGGACCGCGCACCGGTCACGGTACCCTTGCAGACCGGTATCAAGGTCATCGACGCGCTGATCCCCGTTGGACGCGGCCAGCGCGAGCTGATTCTCGGTGACCGGCGGACCGGCAAGACCGCGGTTGCGCTCGACACGATACTCAACCAGCGCGATCAGGATGTGCTGTGTGTTTATTGCGCCATTGCACAACGCACTTCCGGTGTGGCCAAAGTAATCGCCACCCTGCGCGAAAAGGGCGCGCTGGAGTACACCATCGTGGTCGTAACGGAAGGCAACGATCCACCCGGCCTCGTCTATACCGCGCCCTACGCCGCAACCAGCATCGCTGAGTATTTCATGGCGCAGGGCCGCGACGTGCTGATCGTCTATGACGACCTTACGCATCATGCGCGCGCCTATCGTGAACTGTCCCTGCTGTTGCGCCGCCCGCCCGGCCGGGAGGCCTTCCCCGGCGACATCTTTTATATCCACTCGCGGCTGCTGGAGCGCGCAACCCGCTTGCGCCCGGATCTCGGTGGCGGATCCCTGACCGCGTTGCCGATTATCGAAACCGAGGCAGAGGACATTTCCGCCTATATCCCGACCAACCTGATTTCCATCACGGATGGGCAGATCTACCTCTCGCCGTCCCTGTTCGAGTTAGGCGTGCTGCCTGCGATCGACGTCAGCAAATCCGTCTCGCGCGTTGGCGGCAAGGCGCAACGTGCGGCCTACCGCGCGGTCGCAGGTGATCTCAAGCTCGCCTACGCCCAATTCGAGGAACTCGAGACCTTTGCCCGGTTCGGCGCCCGCCTGGATGAAGACACGCGCAAGGTCATTGAACACGGACGGCGAATCCGCGCCTGCCTCAAGCAGCCGGAATTCGCCCCGGTGTCGGTGCCCGCGCAAATAGCCATCCTGCGCGCGGTGACCGATGGCTTCTTCGACAAGGTGCCACTGGAGCAAATGACGGACGCCGAGCAAGCCGTGCGCATGGCAGCGGCGGACATCCCGGACGATGTCGTTGAACGATTGGGTACTGCCGAGCCTTTGAGCAATGCGGATCTCGAAACGATCATCGACATTGCCCGCCAGGCACTCGTCGCCTTCCCGCCAAAGCCGGAACCCCGGCCCGACGCGGTAGGGAAAGAGAAAGCATGAGCAACACCACAGCGAGCCTGCGCCGAAAGATCGGTAGTGCCGGAGCGCTCCAATCCGTGGTCCGCACGATGAAGGCCCTGGCCGCCTCGAACATCGGCCAATACGAGAACGCGGTGCGCGCATTGGGCGACTACGCCCGTTGCGTGGAATTGGGCTTGAGCATTTGTTTTCGGGAAATCGCGCCGGCGGCGCCGGCTGGAAGTCAGGCACGCCCCGAAAAAGGGGCCATCGGCGCGGTCGTGTTCGGTTCGGACCAGGGACTGGTAGGCCGGTTTAACGACGTGGTGGCCGAGTATGCCCTGAAGACCCTCGCCGCCCTGCCCGGAAAATCCCAGGTCTGGGCCGTCGGTGAGCGCGTACATGCCCGCCTGGCGGACGCAGGCCTGCCATTGCAGGGACTATTCACCGTACCGAACTCGGTCAAGGCCATCACGCCACTGGTCGGACAGATCCTGGTGGAGAGCGAGGCGCGCTACAGCCAGGGTGGGATCAGCGAACTGCACCTGTTCTATAACCGCCCCACGTCCGGCGAGATATTTGAGCCGGTATCGCAGCGGCTGCTGCCGCTGGACGAAACCTGGCGACGCCAACTCGCGGAGCTTCCCTGGCCGACAAAGACCTTGCCTGAAGTCATAGGCGATGAAATCGATACCTTGCGGGCGCTCATCCGCGGCTATCTCTTCGTCTCCCTGTTCCGGGCATGCGCCGAATCGCTCGCCAGCGAGAATGCAAGCCGCCTGGCCGCGATGCAGCGCGCCGAGAAAAATATCGGCGAGCTGCTGGAGGACCTCAACGGGTCATTCCACCGTTTGCGCCAGAGCGGCATCGACGAGGAGCTGTTCGACGTAATCTCCGGCTTCGAAGCCTTGAGCGTCGAGGCGCGTTGAGATCGCAATGCGCAGCGATCCTCGCGGCGGCTGGCGCAATCCAGAACCCGTATGAATCGAAAGGTATCCGCATGAACGCTACCCAGTCACTTCAGCAAATCGGCCAAAGCCTCTGGCTCGACAACATCACGCGCACGCTGCTGCGCAGCGGCACGCTGGCGCGCTACATCCGCGAGTTGTCGGTAACCGGCCTGACCTCGAACCCGACGATCTTCGAACACGCGATCGGCGCCGGCGACAGCTACGACGCCAGCATCGGCGTGCTATGCGACGCCGGCCTGGCCGGGGAAGAACTGTTCTTCGAGCTCGCCCTCGAAGACCTGAGGCAGGCGGCCGACCTGTTCCGACCCGTTTTCGACGCCACCGCGGGCGTGGACGGCTGGGTCTCTCTCGAAGTGTCGCCGCTCCTCGCCCACAACGCGGCTCACACCATGCAGGCGGCGAAACGGTTGTACGAGAAGGCCGGCAAGGCCAACCTGTTCATCAAGATCCCGGGCACGGCCGAAGGCCTGGAAGCCATCGAGCAAGTCATCTTCGATGGCGTGCCGGTCAACGTCACGCTGCTGTTCTCGCGCAAACAGGTGCTGGCCGCCGCCGAGGCCTATATGCGCGGCCTCGAGCGCAGGCTGGCGGCCGGTCTCGACCTCAAGGTGGCGTCGGTGTTGTCGCTCTTTGTCAGCCGCTGGGACGTGGCGGTGCAGCAGAAAGTCGCGTTGCCCTTCCACAACCGCCTGGGGCTGGCCATCGCCGCGCGCACCTACAAGGCGCACTGTGAGTTGCTGGCCGCGGAGCGCTGGCAACGCCTGGCCGCCGCCGGCGCGTCCCCGCAGCGCCTGTTGTGGGCCAGCACCGGCACCAAGGACCCGGAAGCGCCTGACACGCTCTACATCCAGGCCCTGGCGGCGCCCGGTACGATCAACACGCTGCCCGAGAAGACGCTGCTGGCCTTTGCCGACCATGGCAAAGTCCAACGCCCGCTGCCTGCCGACGGCGGTGACGCCGAGGCCGTACTCGAGCAGTTCAGAGGCGAAGGCGTCGACGAGAATGCGCTGGCCGCGCACCTGCAGCGCGAAGGCGTCGATGCGTTCGCGGCCTCGTGGCACGCCCTGATGACACGCATCGGCGAGAAATGCGCGTCACCGGCCATACGCGCGGGAACGACCTGAAAAAAAAGAAAAACGCCGTCTTTTGGACGGCGTTGGATGGTACTGGACGTTATGTTTGGTGGAGGCGGCGGGAATCGAACCCGCGTCCGTAAGCCCTCTACACTCCGGTTCTACATGCTTAGTCTGCTGTTTTTCTGGCCCGGCGTTCTCCAACAGACAAGATCGCGCCGGGTGAGCCCGCTTTTGGTTTTAGGGACCGGCCCCACGAGCCTGGCTGGTCACGATCCTGTGATTGATGACCCCTTTAAACCCCCGCCCACAGGCAGGCAGGGTAAAGAGGCTCAGCGGGTATTAGGCCGCTAAGGAGTAGTTGTCGTCGTTGGCAACTATGGTTTTGCGGCTGGATTTGCGAGGAGATCCGCACCTCGGCATGCCCCGAAGGCTTCGCGACCCACGTCGAAACCAGGTCGCCCCCTTGGGTGTCACTATTATATGTATGCGCGAGGCCCGGGAATCAAGCGCTAGGGGAATTTCTTTTGCCGCCCAGCGCTGCATGCCGGTAGCAACTCACCAGGTGGTCGTTGATCATGCCCGTCGCCTGCATGTGGGCATACATGACCGTGGAGCCGAGGAATTTAAACCCCCGCCGCTTCAGATCGGCGGCGATTTTGTCCGATAGCGGCGTGCGCGCGGGCAGGTCCTTCAGCCGGCGGCGGTGGCGCACCAGCGGCCTGCCGTTCACGAACCCCCACAGGTAGTCGGAAAAACTGCCGAATTCCCGCTGTACCGCCAGGAAACAGCGCGCATTGCTCACCGTCGCCTCTACTTTGAGGCGATTTCGGATAATTCCGGGGTTGCGGAGCAATTTCTCCACCCGTGCCGGCCGGTAGCGGGCGACCTTGCGCACGTCGAAGCCGTCCAGCGCGCGGCGGAAATTCTCGCGTTTGTGCAGGATGGTCCGCCAGGACAGCCCCGCCTGCATGGCCTCCAGCACCAGGAATTCAAACAACCGCCCGTCATCCCGAACCGGCACCCCCCACTCGGTGTCGTGGTAGGCGCACATCAGGGGGTCCTCCCCGGGCCAGGGGCACCGTTGCCGTTCGGCCACGCTCGGAACGCTGCTGGAAAGGCTACTGGGGGTTGATGCCGGGGTAGGCGGTGGGCGGCTGCGGGGGAGCCGCCGGCTCCGGCGGACGGACGCAATCGGCCAGAGAAATTCCGTCCAGGTAGGTGTGCACCTGGTCGGAAAACCGTTGCCACAGGTCCCGCACCCGGCCGTTACGAACCGCGCCCGGTGGGGTTTCGACGGGCTGTGCTTCCCGGTAGGCCGCCTCGTCCACCGCGGTTACGATCTGCGCGACGCTGATGGCCTCCGGGGCCCGCGCCAGGCGGTACCCTCCGCCGGGACCCCGCACCCCCTCGACCAGGCCGCCGCGACGCAGGTGGGCAAACAACTGCTCCAGGTAGGACACGGAGATGTCCTGGTCCCGGCAGATTTCCTGCGCGTTGCTTGGTCCCTGTTTTCCGCGCAGGGCCAGGTACATCATGGCACTGATCGCAACGCGGGATTTCGTGGACAATCGCATGGCACACCTCGCGGGCGGATCTTCCGCCGTCAGTGTTCAGGCACGCGCCCGCCTCAGCAAAGCGCGACGACTGCCAACAGGCTCGCAGCCTGGCGAAAAACCCTAGTATTGTTATGTGGATTTGTCAATTTTTTGTCCGCATAAAGATTGTGGTTTTGAGCCCGGTCAAACAGGCCCACGGCCATGGGTGTACAATCCCGCGCCATTTGCAGGGCCCCAACGTGCCAGAACCGACCTTCGACAGCCACGTTTTCGCGGATCTGAAAGATCCCGCAGGCCTGGCTCGCCTGGAGGAGCGCTTTCTCGCCGAGATCCGCACCGTTCACCCGGAACTGCACACCACCCTGCTCGCCTGGCGGGATGGCCAGGGACCCTCCGGGGCCAAGGAATGTGACTTCCTGATCGAGCTGGCCCAGGTGCTCGAGGCGTTCCTCGCGCCGTTGTTCGGCATCGACGCCGAACTGGACCGCATCCGCACCAGCACCCTCGAGGCGGGCTACGTCGGAATCTTCAAGCGCGAGTTCATTCCCCGCCTGCGCCGCTACCGCGGCGAGTTGGGAGAATTCCAGCCACTGGACGCCGCCCGCCGTGCCCGCTTCGGTGATCTGGCCGGTCCACCGCTGGAGCAGGCCATCGCCGCCCAGGTGGTCCACTGGCTCGAGGACGAGCCGGCCCACGCCGCCGAACTGGAAGAAATTAGCCGCTGGTGCCTGGCGGCCCAGCGGACCCCGGAAGGCGCCCCGCTGCTGGCCGACTGGCGCAGCCTGGACAAACCGGTACGTGTCGATTTTTCGGAACTGGTTTCTCTCGTGCCGGTGCCGGGCGACACCGCCTCGCGCGTTGAGGCGCCCGAGCTCCGCCAGCGGGACGGTTTCGCGCTGACCGATACCCGCATGAATCTGCCCGCGGTCATGGACGAGATCCACTACTGCATGTGGTGCCACACCCACAAGGGCGATTACTGCTCCACCGGCTTCCCGGTGAAAAAGGGCGCTACCGAACTCAAGGACAACCCGCTGGGGGTGACCCTGACCGGCTGCCCGCTGGAGGAACGCATCTCGGAGATGCACCAGCTCAAGGCGGAGGGCTTCACCCTGGGGGCGCTGGCAATCGCCATGGCGGACAACCCCATGATCCCGGCCACCGGGCACCGCATCTGCAACGACTGCATGAAGGCCTGCATCTACCAGAAACAGGCGCCGGTCAACATCCCGGAGGTGGAGACCCGGGTCCTCACCGACGTACTCCACCTGCCCTGGGGCGTGGAGATTTATCACCTGCTCACCCGCTGGAACCCGTTGCGGCGCAAGCAGTACCTGGCGGCCCCGGACAACGGCCGGCGGGTGCTGGTTTCCGGCATGGGTCCCGCCGGTTTCACCATGGCCCACCACCTGACCATGGAAGGCTGCGCGGTGGTGGGTATCGACGGCCTGAAGATCGAGCCCCTGCCGGCGGAGTTACTGGACCGGCCAATCCGCGACTACGCGAGCCTGGAAGAATCCCTGGACGAGCGCATCCTGGCGGGCTTCGGCGGCGTCGCCGAATATGGCATTACGGTTCGCTGGGACAAGAACTTCCTCAAGCTGGTCTACCTGACCCTGGCGCGCCGGGACAACTTCGCCGCCTTCGGCGGCGTGCGCCTGGGGGGAACGATTACGGTGCCGGATGCCTGGGGACTGGGGTTCGACCACGTGTGCATCGCCAACGGGGCCGGACTGCCGCGCGTAATACCGATGGAAAACAGCCTGGCCCGCGGCATGCGCCAGGCCAGCGACTTTCTCATGGCCCTGCAACTCACCGGCGCTGCCAAGCGTTCCAGCCTGGCGAGCCTGCAGGTGCGCCTGCCGGCGGTGGTCATCGGCGGCGGGCTGACCGCGGTGGATACCGCCACCGAGGTGCAGGCCTACTACCTGCGCCAGGTGGAAAAAACCCTGGAGCGGTACGAGATCCTCGCCGCCGCCCGCGGCGACGATTCGGTCCGCCGCTTCCTGGACGAAGAAAACAACACCATCCTCGATGAGTTCCTGGAACATGGCCGCGCGGTCCGCGCCGAACGCGAGCGCGCCGCGACGGCCGGCGAGGCTCCGGACTTTATCAGCCTGGCGCGCGGCTTCGGCGGTGTCACCCTCACCTACCGTCGCAGCATGAAGGAGTCACCCGCCTACCTCCGCAACCACGAAGAAATCACCAAGGCCATGGAGGAAGGCATCTTTTATGCGGAGGGGCTGGAACCGGTGCGTGCGGAACTGGACGCGCACCAGCACATCCGGGCCCTGGTATGCCGGCGCAAGCAGCGCGCTGAAGACGGCCGATGGAAGGACTCCGGAGAGGAAATCACCCTGCCGGCCCGTGCCGTGTTCGTGGCCGCCGGCGCCTCGCCGAACACGATTTATGAGCAGGAATATCCCGGAAATTTCGAGATGCAGGGCAACCACTTCCGCCCCCACGAACGGGGCGACGGGGTGCCGGTTGCCGTGCCGGTGGCGCCGAACTGCAAGAGCGAAAAGCCGGGACCGTTGACGTCCTACACGGAAAACGGTCACCGGGTGAGTTTCATCGGCGATACCCATCCCGTCTACCACGGCAGCGTGGTCAAGGCGATTGCCTCCGCGTCCCGCAGCTACCCGGACGTGATGGCCAGCGTGGCGACTGCCCCGGCGGACCGAAGGACCGCGGCGGCATTCATCGCCGGGCTGGCCGACGTGCTCACGCCGAAGGTGGAACGCATCGATACCACCAACCCGGCGGTGGTGGAACTGTGGGTACGCGCTCCCCTGGCGGCGAGCAACTTCAAGCCGGGCCAGTTTTTCCGGCTGCAAACTTTCGAGTCCACCAGCCCGGTGGTAGCCGGGACCCGCCTGCAGGTACCGCTACAGACGGTCAGTGGCGCCGGTGTGAAGGGTGACTGCGTTCGCCTGATGGTGCTGCGCATGGGGACCAATCCGCGCCTGATCGAACGCCTGAAGCCCGGCGACCCGCTGGTGCTCATGGGCCCGACGGGCGCTCCGGCGGAGCTGCACCCGGACCGGACCATCCTGGTGGTGGCCGGCAAGTGGGGCGCGGCGGTGATGCTGGACCTCGGCCCGGCGGCGCGTGCCGCCGGTTCGCGGGTGCTGATGTTCGGCGCCTTCGGCCGGCGCGAGGAACTCTACCACCGGGAGGAACTGGAGGCGGGCTGCGATCAGATCGTGTGGTGCACCGCCCGGGGAGAGACCATTCCCGCACTGCGTCCGCAGGACCACAGTGTTTCCGGCGGCAACGTGATCGAAATCCTGGAACGGTACGACGAAGGAGCGTACGGCGATGGCATCACCCTCAAGGAGGTGGATGAGATCTGGGTCATGGGTTCCACCGGACTGCTCATGGGCCTGCAATCCGCACTGAAAGGCGAACTCGGAACCCGTTTCCGGGAAGACGTGGAAGTCCTCGGCACCGTGGGCAGCCCCATGCAGTGCATGCTCAAGGGCGTATGCGCGCAATGCCTGCAATGGCAGGTGGACCCCGCGACCGGCCAACGCACCCAGGCGGTGTTTTCCTGCGCCCGCCAGGACCAGCCGCTGTTCGCCATCGACCTGGAAAACCTGGCCGCGCGGCAAGCGCAAAACCGGCTGCCGGACATGCTTAGCGCGCAGTGGCTGGATTACGTCCTGGAACAGGAGGGCAAAGGCCCGTAGCAACCCCGTGCGCCGGCAACGGGTGCGGGACGGTACGGGAGCCGGCGGCGGTGCGCCGCCCGGGCCAGGGCCTTAGGCCGCGGCCGCCCGCTGCCGGCGAGCGAATTCCATCAACCGCCCCAGCGATACCAGCGCCTTTTCCCGGATCCGCGCCTCGATGTGAATCTCGTTGCCGCCGTCCCGCAGCACATTCCGCACGCCGCGCAGGCCGTTCATCGCCATCCACGGGCAGTGCCCACAACTGACGCAGCTTGCCCCGACCCCGGCGGTGGGGGCCTCGATGAGCGTTTTGCCGGGAGCCGCCTGCTGCATCTTGTAGAAGATGCCGCGATCGGTGGCGACGATGAAAGTGTCGTTGTCCATTTCCCGCACCGCGTTGATGAGGCCGGTGGTGGAACTCACCACGTCCGCCAGTGCAATCACCGCCGCGGGGGATTCCGGGTGCACCAGCACCGCCGCCCCCGGATGCCTTTTCATCACGTGTTTGAGGCGGACCGCCTTGAACTCTTCATGCACGATGCAGCTACCCTGCCACAGCAGCATGTCGGCACCGGTCTCCTCCCGCACGTACTCGCCCAGGTAGCGATCCGGTGCCCAGATGAGTTTTTCTCCCTGCTCGTGCAGATGGCGAACGATGCTGGTGGCGATACCGGAGGTCACAACCCAGTCCGCCCGCGCCTTCACCGCGGCGCTGGTGTTGGCATACACCACCACCTTGCGCTCCGGGTGGCTGTCGCAGAAAGCGGTGAATTCCTCGGCGGGACAGGCCAGGTCGAGGGAACACTCCGCCGCCAGGGTCGGCATCAGCACCCGCTTCTCCGGGCTCAGGATCTTGGCGGTCTCGCCCATAAACCGGACGCCGCAGACCACCAGGGTGCTGGCGGGATGCTCGCTGCCAAAGCGAGCCATTTCCAGCGAATCCGCCACGCAACCGCCGGTTTCCTCCGCCAGCTCCTGGAGCACGGCGTCGGTGTAGTAGTGGGCTACTACCACCGCATCGCGCGCCTTGAGCAACTCGCGAATTTCCGCCCGCAGGGCATCGCGCCTGGCGGGTTCGAGTTCGGGCTCCGGTTTCGCAAGCCGCAACGCATCGGCGATCACCGCGGCCACGGCATCGCCGCCGCTGGGCGCCGGAACATGGATATCCATCTTCAAAGTGCTCTCTCCCGGGAATCCCTCGCGTCCATATAGTTGGCCGCCGGAAGGATTGTCAACAAAAGGCCCGCCCCCGCCCCGCAATAGGGCGGGAATCGGCATCTATATATGGTGCCGCCACCGGCCTGCCGCAAGGGCGCCCTGGCCCGCGCCCCGTGCCGGGCGGCTTTTCCGCAGGGCGGCGGCCCGGGGCCCCCTTGCCGGGGCCGGGAGACCTGCCGGCCCGCCGCGGGATTCACGTAGCACGGCGCCGCGCTGGCGCCCGCGGGGGCATCCTCCGTACAATCGCACCCAGCAGCAGTGCAGCGCGGCGGATTCCGCGCGCGACGATCCGGAGGCGCGCTGGCAACTCGCCTGCCATTGCGTCGTCAATGATGACCCGTAACGATGCGCCCGGCACCGCTCGAGGTGCCCGCAACGACTTTGCCTCTGGGGCGCAAATACCAGAATGAACTCAACAAGGTATTGATTTCGTGAACCTGTTTCTCTCCTTCAAGGACCTCGTGGCACGTGTGCGTTCCGCGCTGGGCGGCGAAACCAGCCCGCAAGGCGGGCCGGTCCCGATCCACCTGAAAGACTATCGCTCCCCGGATTTCCAAATCGATCATGTCGATCTGTTGTTCGATATCCAGGCAACCCATACCGACGTGCGCGCGCGCCTGCAGGTACGACGCAACGGAACACACACACGACCGCTGGTGCTGGACGGAGAACAGTTGGAACTCACGGACTTGCGCCTGAACGACCGGCCGGTCCCACCGGCGGAGTGGCAACTCGCCCCCGGAACCCTGAGCGTTCCGGTTGACGGCGCGCAGGCACAGGTAGAAATCCACACGCGCATCCGGCCGCGCGAGAACACCAGCCTGCAGGGACTGTACGCGTCCGGAAACGGCTACTTCACGCAATGCGAGGCCCAGGGTTTTCGACGCATCACCTACTACCCGGACCGGCCCGACGTGATGGCCCGTTTCACCACCATGATCCTCGCCGACCGCAAGCGATACCCGGTGTTACTGTCCAATGGAAACCGCGTCGATGGTGGGGAACTACCCAACCACCGCCACTGGGTAAAGTGGGAA
>JAJDOE010000170.1 GCA_022340345.1 Gammaproteobacteria bacterium | reverse complement strand
CCGTCGCCACCCGCGTCAACGATTGCCAGCGGCCCCGGGGTGGGGTTCAGTCGCGGATCGGCCACCAGCGGTCGTTCCGTGAACGCGGCAGCGGCGGCCGGCAGCGGTACTGCCAGTACGGCGCTGGCCAGCGCCACGGTCGCTATCAGGCGTTCGCCGGGAGTCACGCCGGTAGTGTACCGTGCCGTGCCTGGCGGAATCTCGCCAGCCGTCGGGGGATCCACGGCGGTCGGCTTGCCCTGGTCACGGTCGGAGGGGACAATTTCGTCCATGCTTGGCCGTTTTTTCCGACGAGCCTGCCACGCCGCGGGTTACGAACTTCGTCCGTTGCGCCCCGCCGGCGCGCGGGCGCAACGGCGGCGGCAGCAGCAAGAACTGCAGGACGCGTTCCGTAACAACTCGCTGGAAATCCGCAACCGGCATGGGCAACAGACCCGCGAGCAGGCGGCCGCCCTGGCGAAGAAGTACGAAAAACCCGTGTTCGGCAGCTGCCAGGTATTCGACCTGATCCGCCGGCTTGCGGAATGCGTGGACCCGACGGACACCGGTCTATTCAACACGAGCCAGCTGGTCCATACGCTGCAAGTGGTTGAAAGTATGGAGGATTCTGGTCTCGATGACGCGGAATTCAAGCTCGTGGCGCTGGTCCACGACCTGGGAAAGCTGTTGCTGCTCACCGACGAGGCCCCGGAGAACATCACCTGCCTGAACCGGCCGATCGGTGCGTTTGAGCCCGGCGTCGGACTCGACAACGTCGCGTTTCCGTGGAACCACGACGAGTTCATTTTCAGCCGCCTGAAGGACTACCTGCCACCCCACCTGGCATGGCTGCTGCGTTATCACAGCATTGAGCTTGGACCCAGCGAGAAGTACATGGACGAACGCGACCGGGAATACTGCGAGAACTACCTGTTGCGTTTTCGCCCCCATGACCTGGGTTCCAAATCACCGTTCCGCCTTCCGCGCATCAGGCTGGAGTCCTATCGCGGCCTGGTGGAACAGGCTTTTCCTGAGCGGATTCCTTTCTAGGGCTTAGCCTGCGGCGCGGCTCTGCCGCTGCCCGGCTCGTAGCCGTCGGCCCACCGCCTCCGCGGTTTTCAGGGCTGCCGCAACCACCTGGTCCATATTTAAGTACTGGTAACGGGCCAGGCGTCCCACAAAAGTGACGTCAGGCATTTCTCCCGCCAACTGGCGATACCGGCGATAGCGCGCCGTATTTTCCGGCCGCGGAACCGGATAGTACGGTGGACCCTCCGCGCTTGGATATTCCAGCATGATGGTGGTTCCCGAGTGCTGCTGTCCGGTCAGGTGCCGGAATTCGGTCACCCGGGTGTAGGCAAAATCGTTGGGATAGTTCACCGTGCCCGCCGCCTGGTGCTGCTCTGTATCAGCGAAATGCTGCAGTTCGAAGCGCAAGGAGCGATAGGGCAGATATCCAAAACGAAAATCAAAAAATTCGTCTATGGCGCCGGTAAATACGAGGTGACGATACGCCACGCGTTCGCGGGCGGCCTGAAAGTCCGTATCGAGTTGCAGCGTGATGCGCGGATGCCCGAGCATGTGTCCCAGCATCGCGGTATACCCTGCTACAGGCATGGCCTGGTATCGGCAGGTGAAATAACGATCGTCGGTACTGGTGCGCACTGGCAGGCGCGCCACCACACTGGAGCTTAATTCAGACAACTCCAGTCCCCAGAATTTACGCGAGTATCCGCGATACAGCAGGTCGCACAATTCCGCACCGACCGTTGCCAGCAACTGGTCCTCACTGGTACGGATTCGATCCAGCGGCACCCTGGCCTTGTCGAGAAAGGCCGCGGTTCCCTTCGCATCCAGCGACAGACCAAACAGCCGGTTGATGGTATCCCGGTTGATCGGCATCGGTACGTGCTGGCCATTGACCATCGCCAGCACGCGATGTTCATACGGTCGCCAGGCGGTAAAACGAGACAGGTAGGCAAACACTTTCGACGAATTTGTATGAAAGATATGCGGTCCGAAGCGATGAACCAGCACGCCATGGGCATCCGGCTCATCAAAAGCATTTCCGGCGATATGCTCCCGCCGGTCGACCACATGTACCCGGTATCCGGCGCTGGCCAGGCGCTCCGCCACCACGCAACCCGCGAAACCGGCGCCCACGACCAGAACGTCGCTCACCGCGGCCCCTCCGCCAGTTTGCGGGCCAGTTCCTCAACCTCGTAATAAGTCTTTGCATAGCGACCACGCAGCGATAGCACGGCCTGCAGCGCGCCAAACGCCTTTTCCTGCTCGACGCTGGCATCCAGGGTATCCCTGCCCCTTAGCTGCATCACCGTGCGACGCGCCATGGCCACGGCGACCGCGGTCGCGGCTTGCGGCAGGGCGCCGAGCCAGTGGCTTGGTAAGGTACGGGGCCCACCACCCAGAAGTACCCGGTAGGGAGACAGGTAAACCCGCCCGGCACCGAACCCGCGCGCCAGGTGGCGCAGGGCCTCGCGGGTGCGGCGCTCCGGAGCGATCTCGTGCTTCAGGCGCAAGGCCGGCTCGTAGCGAAGGCGCCAGCCCGCCAGGCGCAACGCGTAGCACAGTTCGGAATCCTCCCCGCAG
This sequence comes from Gammaproteobacteria bacterium, assembly GCA_022340345.1. Taxonomy (GTDB): domain Bacteria; phylum Pseudomonadota; class Gammaproteobacteria; order HyVt-429; family HyVt-429; genus JAJDOE01. Next base: position 2,873 of record JAJDOE010000170.1, on the reverse strand, counting down.
CCGGCGTTGGTTCCCTGGCGTCCGGCGATCCGGAACCGGAAGCCACCCTGGATCAGTTGCTCCCAGGCCGTGCGGCGCAACACCAGCCCGGCCCCCCACAAGTAACCGCGGGATGTGGTGACGTCGCCGGCCGCTATTCCCTGCGCGCCGATGGCATAGGCGCCGTGGTAGCGATGAAACCACGCGGGCTTTTCACCGCCCGGCGGCAGGTGCCGGCCACCGCAGGCCGCGACCCGCGGGTTAGCCTCCATCACCTCCCATGCCCGCCGAACCCAACCGGGCTCCAGAAGATTGTCGTCGTCCACGAATGCCACCACCGGGTAGCGGACTTCCGCCATTGCCCTTTTCCGTGCCCAGGCCACGCCGAGCTTTTCCTCCCGCACCACGCGCAACGGCATACCGGCGTTGGCCGGCCAGTTGCGCAAGGCGCATGCACCGCTGTCATCACTGGAGCCATTGTCGACCACGATGACTTCGGCGGACAGCCCGTCTCCGGGTACCTGGCCAGCGAGGTGGGCCAGAACCGCCGGCAGGCGCCGTGCGCCGTTGTGGGTCAGGATCGCTACCGAGATGCCTGAATTTTCTTGCATGCCGTTCCCGGGTAAATGGCCGTCAGATTATCCCACGAACAACAGGCTGGCGAGGGAGGAAAGGCGCCGCGCGGCCGTTCGGGGTTATCATCCGGAAAGATAGACTGGACAATTCGATATGACCGAAAACATCATCAACCATTTCATTGCCGGCAAGTATTGCGCCGGTGACCACCAGCGTTTTGGCGAGGTCTTCGACCCCGCCAACGGCAGGCCGCAGGCGAAAGTACCCCTGGACTCCTCCACCGAGGTGGAACAGGCGGTGGCAGCGGCACGGGCTGCGTTTCCCGCCTGGGCGGGCACCACCGCCCTGAACCGGGCACGCGTCCTGTTTCGCTTCAAGCAGATCATGGACGAGCGTCGCGAGATCATGGCCCGGGTGATTACCGCGGAACACGGTAAGACACTGGAAGACGCCAGCGGCGAGATCACCCGCGGAATCGAAGTGGTGGAATTCGCCTGTGGCATTCCGGAGTTGCTCAAGGGCGGTTTCAGCCAGGACGTGGGACGCGGAGTGGATTGCCATGACCTGCGCCAGCCTTTGGGCGTGGTTGCCGGGATCACGCCATTCAATTTCCCGGCCATGGTGCCCATGTGGATGTATCCGGTGGCGATCGCCTGCGGGAATACCTTCATCCTGAAGCCGTCCGAGAAAGATCCCGGCGCTTCGTTGCTGGCGGCGGAATGGCTGCGCGAGGCCGGGTTGCCGGACGGCGTATTCAATGTCGTCCAGGGCGACCGGGAGGCAGTGGATGCCCTGCTCCAGCACCCCCTGGTGGCGGCCATCAGTTTCGTCGGCTCGACACCGGTCGCCCGGCACATCTACTCCGCCGGCTGCGCCGCCGGGAAGCGGGTGCAGGCGCTGGGTGGCGCCAAGAATCACATGGTGGTACTGCCGGATGCGGATATAAACGGCGCCGCCGACGCGCTGATGGGATCGGCCTATGGATCCGCCGGAGAGCGCTGCATGGCCATCTCTCTGGCCGTGGCGGTCGGCACAACAGGCGATGCCCTGGTGGACGCCCTGCGCACGCGCATCGCCGGGTTACGGGTGGGGCCGGGGACGGACCCGACGGTGCAGATGGGTCCGCTGGTAACCGCGGAACATCGCAAGCGGGTACGAGACTATATCGACATCGGTGTATCCGAAGGCGCAACGCTGGTCTGTGACGGCCGTGAACTCGTAGTGCCGGATCATGCGGCCGGGTTCTATCTTGGCCCAACGCTGTTTGACAACGTGCAGGCCTCCATGCGCATCTACCAGGAAGAAATTTTCGGACCGGTACTGGGGGTGGTGCGGGTGCCGGATTTCGCTGCCGCGATCGAGCTCGTCAATGCCCACCCCTTCGGCAACGGCGTGGCGATCTTCACCCGCGATGGAGGAAACGCGCGCACCTTCAGCCACGCGGTGCACGCGGGCATGGTCGGCGTGAACGTGCCGATCCCGGTGCCCATGGCGTTTCACAGCTTCGGAGGCTGGAAGGCGTCGCTGTTTGGCGATCATCATATCCACGGGCCGGAGGGCGTGCGTTTCTATACGCGGCTGAAGACCATCACGACAAGATGGCCGGGCGACAAGCAACTCAAAAGCGAATTCGTAATGCCCGTATTAAAGTAAATGTCAGGTCTCGTACCACCGGCCGGACATTTTCCTCACGAATGGCGGCGTGCCTGCCGCCATTCGTTCATAGGGCAAATAGCGGTTCCTGCAAAATGCCGCTGACCCGAAGTTCCGAACCTCACCGTGCCTGATGCGATTCGTGATTTCAAAAATCCGGGACCTGTTCGCTGACGAGCGTGGAGTACCGATCGCCGTGTTGGCCGCCTGCGATCTTGGAATCGCAGGCATCTATTTCTCTTCATCGCTCTCCAGCACCCGGAGCAGGTTACACGTATCCATATTTCCCCAGCCCCGTTGCATCAGTAGCTCGAGCTGATTGAAGGTGAGCCGGGTTGCCGGCATGTTCAGCCCGGCCGCCTCCACCATCTCCAACACCAGCCCGAAATCCTTGTGGTGCAGCCGTGCCTCGATGCCCGCTTCGAAATTCCGGGCCGCCATCTTTGGTCCCATCAATCCCAGCATCTTGCTGCCCGCGAAGCCGGCCATCAGCGCTTCGACGACCCGGGCCGGATCTACGCCCTGGTCGCGCGCGAACAACAAGGCCTCCGCGATCCCCTGGATGTTGACGACCTGGGCAATCTGGTTGCAGGCCTTGGTGATCTGCCCGGCGCCGCTGTCGCCCATATGAAAAATTTGCTGGCCCAGGCACTCCAGTAGCGGCC
>JAJDOE010000121.1 GCA_022340345.1 Gammaproteobacteria bacterium | reverse complement strand
AGGTGCATCCAGCCGCCATGCAAAAACATGGAGGTCAGCACCGTGACCGGGGCCGGAACCCAATACAGCTCCGGGGCCAGGCTGGCGTCCCGGAGCAGCGTCGCGGGAATCAGGCCCAGGCTGAAGATGACCTGCTGGTTGCCGCTCCCGCCGAGGGATTGCTGCCAGATAAACACCAGTGCGCACAGGCCAATTAGCGATACCGTGAGGATTGGCCGCAGCGTGGTCGGGTTGTCATCGTGGAGCGGAAACATGGCCGCGGGATTATACCCGAGGGCCGGTCCGGCTCCGCCTGTGTCATGCTTGGGGTATGCCGACACGCGCCTCCGTCCGAATTTCCGCAGATCGCGGCTCCCGTTGCTGGCAGACGGCCCGCCTGGCGGGCTTGGCGCTGCTGCTGGGGCTGGGTGCGGCGCAGGCGGCCGGGACGGCAGAGGATCCGATCCAGGTACTGGCGGTGATGGGCAATGCGGCGCTGGTGCGTATCGGCGAGGAGGAGCGCGTCATGCGCCCCGGGGATACCGCCCCGGGGGGCATCGAAATGCTGGGCGCCCACGCCGGAGGCGCCCGGTTCCGCATCCGGGGTCGCGAGGAATTCGTGCCCCGTGGCGTGGTGCTCGCCTCCCTGCGGCCGGATGCGGAGGAGGTGCCCCAGATTAGCTTGTGGGCGAATTCCGACGGATTTTTCCTGGTGCATGGCCTGATCAACGGCATGGCCGCACGCCTGCTGGTGGACACCGGCGCCAGCGACGTGACCCTCAATTCCGGGGATGCGGACCGGCTCGGGTTGGCGTATCGGGACGGCCGACGCCTGGGGGTGGTTACCGCCTCGGGGAAAGCGATTGCCCATGAGGTGGTGGCCCGGGAAATCCGCCTCGGGCCGATTCGCGTACAGCAGGTGCCGGTACTGGTGATCGAAGGCGGGTATCCGAAGATACCGTTGCTGGGCATGTCCTTCCTGGGACGTCTGCGCATGAGCCGGGAGGGCGCGCGCATGGACCTGACGCAGCAGTTCTAGTACCTGGCCCGGCTCGTGTGCCGCGGCCTTGCGGCCGGGAAGCGAATGCGGAGCGCGACGGTCGCCCCACTGCGGGATTTCAGTCCAAGTTGCCGCCGCGCACCAGCGCGTAGGCGGAATGGTTGTGGATGGATTCGAAGTTTTCCGACTCCACCGTAAAGGCCTCTATGCGCTCATCCTTTTTCAGGCGCGCTGCCACGTCGCGTACCATGTCCTCGACAAATTTCGGGTTGTCGTATGCACGCTCGGTTACGTATTTCTCGTCGGGACGCTTGAGCAGGCCGAACAGTTCGCAGCTTGCCTCGCTCTCCACCAGGTCAATGAGTTCTTCGATCCACACGAAACCCTGAATACGTGCCGTGACCGTCACATGCGAGCGCTGGTTGTGGGCGCCGTACTCGGAGATTTCCTTGGAGCAGGGGCACAGGCTGGTGACCGGAACCACCACCCGGATGTCCAGGGTGCGCTTGCCGGCCGCGATTTCGCCAATAAAGGTGACCTCGTAGTCCATCAGGCTCTCGACTCCGGACACGGGCGCCGCCTTGTTCACGAAGTACGGGAAACGCATTTCGATGTGACCGCGGCCGGCGTCCAGGCGCTCTCCCATGTCGCTGAGGATGTCCTTGAAGGAGGCCGCCGAGATCTCCCGCTCGTGCTGATTGAGAATTTCCACGAAGCGCGACATGTGGGTGCCTTTGAAGTTGTGGGGCAGTTCCACGTACATATTGAAATGCGCGATCGTGTGCTGTTCACCCTCGGTACGGTCTTTCACCCGCACCGGGTGGCGGATGTCCTTGATGCCTACCTTGTCGATGGCAATTCGCCGCGAGTCGGCACTGGCCTGGATATCGGCGATTTCGTCCGAGCTCTGGGGACGGCGGGAGGGTTTGTTCATGGGCGTGTCTTGTTGGCGGCCTGCGGATCGCGCCGGTAGCGCGGACGCATAAACTTGACCAGAACGGTCAAGTTTAAGCGGATTCTAATGTACGGGCAAGGCGTGCCGGCGCCACCGCACGTATCGCTTCGAGGATGCCGTCCGCGTCGATCCCGCACTCGGCATACTGCTGGGCCTGGCTGGCGTGCTCCACGAACCAGTCCGGGAGTCCCAGGTTGAGGATGGGTATCTGAATTCCCTGGCTGGCCAGCAGTTCGTTCACCGCGGACCCGGCGCCACCCTGGCGGGCGTTATCTTCCACCGTCACCAGCAGTTCGTGTTCTGCGGCCAGCTGCAGCACCAGTTGTACATCCAGCGGCTTTACGAAGCGCATGTTGGCCACCGTGGCGTCAATCGCGGCAGCCACCTTGAGGGCCTCCGCGAGCGGACTGCCAAAGGCCAGCAGCGCGATGCGATGCCCGGAGCGGCGCACCTCGCCACGGCCCACCGGCAGCGTGGTCAGTGCCGGATCGATTTGGACGCCGGACCCGCTGCCGCGCGGATAGCGAACCGCCGCGGGGCCGTCGATATGAAAGGCTGTGCTCAGCATCTGCCGGCATTCGTTCTCATCCGCCGGCGCCATGACCGTCATGTTGGGGATGCAGCGCAGGTAGCTCAGGTCGAAGCTGCCGTGGTGCGTTGGCCCGTCGGCGCCCACCAGCCCGGCGCGGTCCAGTGCCAGCGTGACGTCCAGGTTCTGGATGCAGACGTCGTGGATAAGCTGGTCATAGGCCCGCTGCAGGAAGGTGGAATAGATGGCCACCACCGGTTTCAGTCCCTCGCAGGCGAGCCCGGCGGCAAAGGTCAGGGCATGTTGCTCGGCAATACCCACGTCGAAATATCGCTCCGGGAAGCGCTTCTCGAATTCCACCAGGCCGGAGCCCTCGCGCATCGCGGGGGTGACTCCCACCAGGCGCTTGTCATCCGCTGCCATATCGCAAAGCCAGTTGCCGAATACCTGGGTATAGGTGATCCCGGATGGCTTTTTTTCCATCTTGCCGGTAGACGGGTTGAAGGGGCTGACTCCGTGGTACCCCACCGGGTTGCCCTCGGCGGGTTCGTAGCCACGCCCCTTCTGGGTCACTACGTGCAGAAAACGTGGTCCGTGAATGTTCTTCAGGTTGCGCAGGGTCTTGATCAGGGTCGGCAGGTCGTGGCCGTCGATGGGGCCGATGTAGTTGAAGCCCATTTCCTCAAAAAGGGTACCGGGCAGCACCATGCCCTTCATGTGTTCTTCCCAGCGTCGTGCCAGGTCGCGCACCGGGGGCACGGTGCTGAGCACGGTCTTGGACCCCTCGCGCATGCTGGTATAGACCCGGCCGCTCAGAATCCGCGCCAGGTAGTTTTTCATGGCGCCGACGTTGGGGGATATCGACATGTCGTTGTCGTTGAGAATCACCAGCAGGTCGGCGTCCATGTCGCCAGCGTTGTTCAGGCCCTCGAAGGCAAGGCCGGCGGTCAGGGCGCCGTCACCGACCACGGCCACCACCTTGCGCGGGTTTTCCGCCCGCGCCGCCGCGACTGCCATCCCCAGGGCGGCGCTGATGGCGGTACTGGAGTGGGCCACACCGAAGGTGTCGTACTCGCTTTCCTCGCGCCGCGGGAAACCGGCCAGACCACCGGCCTGGCGCAGGGTGTCCATCTGGTCGCGGCGCCCGGTGAGAATTTTATGGGGGTAGGTCTGGTGGCCGACGTCCCACACCAGTCGGTCATCCGGGGTGTTGAACACGTAATGCAGCGCGGTCGTCAGTTCCACCGTGCCCAGCCCGGCGGCCAGGTGTCCGCCGGTGCGCGACACCGTTTCGATCAGGAAAGCGCGAAGTTCATCACTGAGGGCCGCCAGGCGTTCCTCGGGCAGCCGCCGCAGGTCCGCCGGGGATTCGATTTCCGCCAGCAGCGGATAGGTCTGGCTGTCTGTGTGCATGGATTCAGTGGGACCGCTCTACGACGTAGCGTGCGATCTGTCCCAGCAATCGCCCATTATCGCCCAAGGGCTCAAGGCTGGCGAGGGCCTCTTGCAGCAGCTCTGCGGCCTGGCGGCGGGACTCCGCCAGGCCCAGCAATGCCGGGTAGGTGGGCTTGTTTCGGGCCCGGTCCGCGCCGCTGGTCTTGCCCAGTACGTCCGTCTCACCCTCCTCATCGAGGATATCGTCCACCACCTGGTAGGCCAGCCCCAGGCAGTGGGCGTAGCGATCCAGGCAACGTTCCAGCTCCGCATCCCGAACCGGGCCCGCGAGCAGGCCCAGGTGCACAGAGGCCCGGAACAGGGAACCGGTCTTGTGTTCGTGCATGCTCTGCAGTCGGGGCAGATCCAGGTCCTGGCCGACGGCCGCCAGGTCGATGGCCTGGCCTCCCGCCATCCCGCTGTGTCCGGAGGCCTGGGCGAGGATGCGCATCATGCGCAGGCGGTGCTCCAGCGGGACCCGTTCCGCCTGTTCGACCAGCACTTCGAAAGCCAGGCACTGCAGGGCATCTCCGGCGAGAATCGCAGTGGCCTCGCCATACAGCACGTGGCAGGTGGGCTGGCCGCGGCGCAGCTCATCGTCATCCATGGCGGGCAGGTCGTCATGCACCAGGGAATAGGCATGGATCATTTCCACCGCGCAGGCGGCGGGCTCCAGGTCGCTGCCGCGGTGGCCCGCCGCGAGGCCGGCGGCGAACACCAGGCAGGCCCGCAGTCGTTTGCCACCACTGAGGGTGGCGTAGCGCATGGCCTGGTGCAGGCGTGGGCTGGGAAGGTCGTCGGCGCCCGGCAGGCGCGCTTCCAGGGCGGCCTCCACCCGCGTGCGCAGGTCGGTTACCTGGCGCGCGAAGCGGTCCTCCGGATCAGTCGCGGTCCGGGGTCTCAAGGGGTTCGCCTTGCAGTTCGTTATTCCGCCGGAGGACTTTTTCCACCCGCTGTTCCGCGTCCTTGAGCTGGCCCTGGCAGGCGCGGGCCAGGGTCATGCCGCGCTCGAAGTCTTCCAGGGACTTTTCCAGGCTGATTTCACCGCGTTCCATGCGTTCC
>JAJDOE010000048.1 GCA_022340345.1 Gammaproteobacteria bacterium | reverse complement strand
ATGGACCTGCAGCCTCTCGTTGATGCCGCGCACGCCAGCGTAGCCAAAGGCCTGAACCGCGGCGCCACCGGCAACCTCAGCCTGCGCGATGGCGACGCGTTCTGGATCACGCCCAGTGGATTTCCGCTGGATCGGGTGGACGCCGGCCACCTGGTGCAACTCGGAGCCGATGGGGAGCGGCTGGCGGGAAGCCAGCAAGCCTCCAGTGAGTGGCCGTTGCATGCCGCCGTCTACCGCAGCCATCCGGAAATCGCCGCGGTGGTACATACCCATTCGAACCGGGCCACCGCATTGGCCTGCCTGCGCAGGCCAATTCCGGCTTTTCATTACATGGTCGCGGCCGCGGGCGGACACGAGATTCCCTGTGCGGACTATTACGCCTTCGGCAGCCCGCAACTGGCCCGGGTAGTGGCGGCCGCATTGGCCGGGCACCGCGCCTGCCTGTTGGCCAACCACGGCGTAGTGGCCACGGGCGAAGGCCCGGCGGGTGCGCTGGCCCTGGCCGAACTGGTGGAATCGCTTGCCGATCAATACTTGCAGGCCCTGGCGCTGGGTGGACCGGTGCTGCTGTCCGAGGAGGAAATGGACGAGGTGCTGGAACGATTCCGGAACTACACCAGCCACTACGAGGAGGGTTGAGATGCCGTTGACCGGGAAACAGATCGCCTTGTGCGAGGAATCTCCCTATGACTTCAGCGGGCTGCGCGCGCTGTTTTTCAACTGCACGCTGAAACGCAGCCCACAGCGGTCCCATACCCAGGGGCTGATCGACATCTCCCGCGCGATCATGGAGAAGAACGGCGTACAGGTGGATGTGCTGCGTCCGGTGGACCGGCGCATCGCCGTGGGCATATATCCCGATATGCGGGAACAGGGTTGGGAGCAGGATGACTGGCCGGAGATCTACCAGCAGGTCAAGGCGGCCGATATCCTGGTGCTGGGTTCTCCGATCTGGCTGGGGGAGAAATCGTCGGTTTGTACGCAGATGATCGAGCGCCTGTACTCCAGTTCCAGCGATCTCAATTCCGCCGGGCAGTACGCCTACTATGGCAAGGTCGGTGGCTGCCTGATTACCGGCAACGAGGATGGCGTCAAACATTGCGCCATGAATATCCTGTATTCACTGCAGCACCTGGGGTGCGTCATTCCGCCGCAGGCGGACGCGGGCTGGATCGGCGAGGCGGGCCCCGGGCCTTCGTACCTGGATCCGGACTCCGGGGGGCCGGAAAACGACTTCACGAATCGCAACACCACTTTCATGACCTGGAACCTGATGCACCTGGCGCGGCTGCTGAAAGAAGCCGGAGGTGTCCCCGCTCACGGCAACCAGCGTTCCGAGTGGGACGCCGGTTGTCGATTTGACTATCCCAATCCGGAGTATCGCTGATGAGCATGACCCTCTATGGCAGCAACACCTCACCCTACGTGCGCAAGGTGATCGTCACCGGGCACGAATTGGGGATCGCCGATCAGATCCGTCTGGCGCCGGTTTCGCACGACCCGGTGCATCCGGACGCGGAACTCAATCAGCGCAACCCGCTTGGAAAGATTCCGACACTGGTGACGGCAGCGGGTATTGCGTTGTTCGATTCCCGGGTGATCTGTGAGTACCTGGACTCCATCGCCGGAGGCGGGTTGCTGCCGAAGCAGGGGGATGCCCGCTGGGCGGTGCTGGTACGCCTGTCGCTGGCGGACGGCATCCTGGATGCAGCGGTGCTGACCCGCTATGAGCAGGCAGTCCGTCCCGAATCCTTACGCTGGCCGGAGTGGATCGATTCCCAGATGGAAAAGGTGCGTCGTGCGCTGGCGATGCTGGCGGCGGACGAGGCGTTTTCTGCGAATCGCCGGGACCTGGGTACCATCGCCACCGCCTGTGCCCTGGGATACCTGGATTTTCGCTATGCCGACGAAAACTGGCGGGATGCGCACCCCCGTCTGGCGGACTGGTACGCTGATTTTCAGGCGCGCCCGTCCATGCGGGCGAGCGCACCGGAATAGAGTCCCCGGGTCTAGCGGCCGGCGGGCTTGAGTTCGATCACGCCGCTCAGGCTGACCCGGACGGTTTCCCGTCCGGCTTCCAGAGCGGGCGCCGCCTCCGCGTCCGCGCTTCGCTGCGCCAGTGCGTAGCGCACTGCCTGCGGCGCAGCACCCGATTCGTTGAAATGTAACTCCACCAGCCGGTATCCGGGCCGGCCGAAATGCTGCCGGACGATGTCGGCTCGGGCCTCAAACTTGCGCATCGCGTCCTGCATAAGCTGCGCTTCGACTTTTTCTCTTTCGGTCACGGACAGCAGGTACTGAACGCCGCCCAGGTCGACCCGCTTCTGCAGCCGGCCCAGCAGCCCGGTGAGTTTTTCCGGATCCCCGGACAGGATGCGCAGTTCCTGGCGCACTCGCCACGCGCGCAACTCATTGCGTCCATTTTCGCGGCTGTAGACCGGACTGGTGGAGTAACCGCCGGTCTCCACCTCATCGAAGCCACCCTCCCGCGCCTGATCCAGGGCCCAGCGGATACTGGAGTTGACCTTCGCCGCCGCATCGGCGGCGTTTTCGGATTCGACCTGGGAGAATAGCGTGGCGCGCACCCGGTCCCGGTCCACTTCCCGTTCCGCGCTCGCCTGCAGCTGTACCCGGTCGAAAAATACCGCGGGTTCGTGAGCCTGCGCGACCGTGGCCACCAACCCGGTGACCGCCAGCACACAACCGAAGCAAAACCCGCGCGGCAACATCAGTCGTTGGGTCCCGTCATGCGGGAGCGCTGCTCCAGCGCCAGATCCCGTTGCGCTTCTTCACGGGCGGCATCCTTCGCCGCCTTGTTGCGCCAGCAACGCTTGGTGCGGATGCGGGTGCCGGTTACTGCGCTGGATTCGCACAGGGGTCTGTTTTCGATCTTCTCCAGCCGGGTGGTGGCGGACTCGTCGCCAGCCTGCGCGCCGGAGATGACGGCGCACACGCCCAGGGCGGTGGCCAAAATAGCGGGTAAAACAAATCGGTGCATCGGAAGCCTCGCTGAAAGGAAATGGTTTGTGGTTTAGCCGGGACAGCTCACGCCGGTACCACCAAGACCGCAGTAACCCGCGGGATTCTTGGCCAGGTACTGCTGGTGATACTCCTCGGCATAGTAGAAGTCCGGCGCGTCGATTATCTCGGTGGTGATTTCGCCGTGGCCGGCTTCCTTCAGGACCGCGCTGTAGGCGTCCCGGGATGCCAGCGCCGCCTCGCGCTGGGCGGCATTGAAGGTATAAATGCCGCTGCGATACTGGGTGCCCACGTCGTTTCCCTGTCGCATTCCCTGGGTGGGATCGTGGGCCTCGAAAAAGACCCGCAGCAGGTTCGCATAGCTGATCTGTTTCGGGTTGTACACTACTAACACCACCTCGTTGTGTCCGGTGCGGCCGGTACACACTTCCTCATAGGTGGGGTTGGGAGTCCGTCCCGCCGCGTAGCCTGCGGCGGTGGAATAGACCCCCTCGGTCTGCCAGAAACGGCGCTCCGCGCCCCAGAAGCAGCCCAGTCCGAACAACGCCTGCTCCAGACCTTCCGCAAACGGGGGCGAAACGGGATGACCGTTGACATAGTGCGCCGACGGCACCGGCATGGGCTGGTCCCGGCCGGGCAGCGCCTGGTCGGGATCGGGCAGGGTAAGTGGCTTGGCGCGGCCAAACATCGGGAGAGATTCTAACAGACTCGGGCAACCGCCGGGCGTGCGGGCCGGAAGCGGGCCAAAGTGGGCCGTTGCCGCGGGCACTCCCGTGGGCAAGAATCAGACGGTATGGAGCTGGCCCTGCGAGAGTATTTCGATCGTCACCTGGAATTCGTGCTGGCGCGGTTGCCGGTTGCCGCGCGGGAGGCGCTTGGCAAAATTAGCCTGTATGTCGACGATCATCCGGACGCGGAGTTGATGGTGGAACTGGGTCTGCGCCATCCGTCCGACCTGTGCGGCCTGTACACGGGCACGCCCTTGCCCGCGCGCAGCGTCGATGGCTTCGGTGAGCTGTCGGATGTGATCCACTTGTATCGCTCCGGCATCGTGGCGGCGTCTATGGATCGCAACGGAAAATTAAACCCGTTTCCCCTGCGCCGGCAGATACGAATTACGCTGCTGCACGAGTTGGGGCACCTTCACGGATTCAGCGAAGGCAAGCTGGAAAGCCTGGGTTACTGACCCCGGGCTCCGCCCTGCGCTCATTCGTTTTCCAGGCGGTCGCGCATTGTGGCAAATTGTTCCTTGTCCGCCTCGCCGATATCCGGGTAGCGCAAACCCAGGGATACCAGGGTGTCACGGATGATCGCGGCCACCGCCACGCGCATCTGGCGCTTGTCGTCTGCCGGAATGGCATACCAGGGCGCCCATGGCCGTGACGTGGCGTTGAGCGCCGCTTCGTAGGCGTGCATGTAGTCCGGCCAGTGCTCGCGCTCCGCCACATCGGTCACCGAGAACTTCCAGTGTTTCTCCGGATCGTCGAGGCGCGCCAGGAACCGCTGGCGTTGCTCTTCGAATGAGACGTTGAGCCAGAACTTGATGATCACCGTTCCGTTGCGAGCCAGGTGCAGTTCGTGGTCGCGGATCGATGCAAAACGCTGCTGCCACAACTCTTCGGGGTCGACGGAATCCGGAAGTCGCTGGGCACCGAGAAACTTCGGATGCACCCGGACCACCAGCACTTCTTCGTAGTAACTGCGATTGAAGATGCCGATTCGCCCGCGTTCCGGCAGGCGGCGGGCGGTGCGCCACAGGAACTCGTGGTCCAGTTCTTCGGCGGATGGTTGTCTAAAGGAGTACACCTGACAGCCCGCCGGATTGACTCCACTCATGACCGCACGAATGGTTCCGTCCTTTCCGGCCGCGTCCATGGCCTGGAACACCAACAGCAGTGCGTAGCGATCGTGGGCGAACAAAATGTGCTGTAACTCCCGCAACGCCTTTACGTGCTTCTTCAGCCTTTTTTTCGGCTTTTCCGCGGCGTGTTCCGCCAGGATTTGCGTTTGCGTGTCCGCGACACGAAAGCTGCCGTCGAACGGCACCAGCCACGGGCTGTCAGGGGCTTTAAACACGGGCAATTTCAAAAATTCAGAGGAGTGGTGGTGTTGCGATCATAGACCGGCTCCACGCTATCGTGCCGCAGTTCCGCGCGCAAGCTGTGTTTCCGGGGTGTGGTGGTTTCATCCCGCAGGTGCTCGACCCGGTGCCCGTGGAGAGTCAGCCAGTCCGAGAGAAGCGAGCGGTGGCATTGCAGGGGTTCCCGCTCGGCACACATCAGGCTAAGGCGAGAGCTATTGGCCAGTTGCACCAATCGCGCGATACCGGTCGCAAAGGCATCGCTTTGCATGTGGTCTGCGTAGCCGCGCAGTCCGTGCTCCAGCCCGATGTGGGGCGAATCCGGGCGCGGCGTGCGCATGCCACCGAGTTGACGACCTGCCCAATGGTAGCGAATTCCTGCTGCGTCCAGGGCCGTGCGTAAGTGCTCCTGCGCGAACTGCGGGTTGTGCCGGGACTCCGGCCAGGCGCGGATGTCCACCAGCGCCTGGATGTGGTGCGCCGCCAGCACCGCAAGGAATTCCGCCAGGCTGCGGTTGCTGTGGCCAACGGTGTAGATGGTCGTGCTCATATCCGGTTTCGCAGCATCAACTCGGCGGGATGCGGGTCGATGTAGTACTGCCTGGCTATATATTCGCTGGGGAAACGTCGCAGGTAATGTTTCAGCAGCGTGATCGGAACGATCAGTGGGACCAGCCCGGTGTTGTAGGCGCGGATCAGTTCGCCCAGTTCCAGTTTGTCCTCGCTGTCCAGCGCGGCCTTGAAATGGCCCGCTATGTGCTCCAGCACATTGGTGTGCTGTTTTCGCGTAGCGGGGCGCTGCAGTGCGATCATCAGATCGGAAATGTATTCCTGGCAAAGTTGCGGGAAATCCGCCCGGCCAGTGGAGGCCACCATGCGTCCCAGGCGTCGGTAAACGGGTTCGTCGTGGGCCAGGAGAATAAATTTGTGCCGGGTGTGAAACTCGACCAGCCGCCCGGGCGTGGGCGAGTCCGCGAGGAACCGGCGCCAGCGATGGCAAACGAAAACGCGCTCCACGAAATTGTCACGTAGTACCGGGTCACACAGGCGACCTTCCTCTTCGCAGGGAATCAATGGCAGGCGGCGGGTGATCTCGTCGGCAAAAATTCCGCGCCCCTCGGGCCGGGGGATGTCGCCGTGGTAGACCTTGACCCGGAACAGCCCACAGCTTGGTGACCCCTTCTTGAAGATATATCCACACACCCCGAGTTCTTCGAGGCGGATCGCCGCCTGCTCTCCGTAGGCGCGCATGGCGGCGGTGTGATCCGCGTCCGGCGTGGAGCTTCCACGGACGGAGATTCCGTCCGGAGTGGCAACCAGCCGGATCGGTTCCCGGGGGGTGCCCAGGCCGATCGCCATTTCGGGGCAAAAGGAATGAAATTCGAAGAACTGGCCCAGGGTCTGGGTGAGATAGCGGTCGTGTTTGTGTCCGCTGTCATAACGGACCTCCTCGCCCAGCAGGCAACCACTGGTGGCGACGGGGATTTTCGTTTCCGTTCCGGTATTCATGGCTCCCGCGAGTATAACGTGGCGCCCACCGGACACCGACCGCTGCGCGAATCAACGCGTTCCGATTTCGCCCGCTCTGCTATTGGGCACCGCGTAATATCGGGCCGGCCGGTGAAAATTTCCGTTTGTCAGACGGATGCTGGTGGCCGGTAGGTGGAACGGATTTCTGTTGTTATGATGCGTAATTGGAATGGAGGATCAGAGCATGAAGATTTCCTGGATCGCCGCATTGGCCGGACTTGTGATCGCCAGTGTGGCCAGCGCCGCCGGGGTTACGGCGTACAAAACCGATTTCGGCATGATGCAGGTACATAACCTGGGCGGTAGCAAATTTTACGCGACCTATCCCACCAAAAATGGCCGGCTGATCGGCCACTTTTCCGGACGCACTTTCCAGGGTCAATGGGTGCAAAACCGGTCGGGAAAGAAATGCAAAAAGGAAGTCAACGGTAGCCGCTACTGGGGGCGAGCGATTTTTGTGTTCTCGAAGAATTTTCGCAATTTCAGCGGCCAATGGAGCCACTGCGGAAAACAGCCGAACAGGAAGTGGAATGGCAGTTTCGTTGGCGGCCAGCTTCCCGGCATGCTCGCCCGGCCCGGACCCGGGCCGAAGACCGGGCCAGTGGGCAAGTGCGCGAAATTCCCTCTCGGCTGCGGTCCGGGTTATACCGACCTGCGCCTGCGGGGCATCGATTGCCAGCGGCGCACCCAGGTCGGTTGCCTGTGCTGGAAAGGACTGGAAAGCAAGGCCGTGTGTAACGCCTACCGCGCCCAGAAGCGGCGATAACGACCGCTCAAGCGCAAAAATTTGCTCCCGCGTTCAGGCGGCGGCCCGCGCCGCCTGGATGCGGGTGAGCATTTTGTCACTGCGCGTGTAGTCCAGGTCGATCGGCACCCGGCGGTCGCCGTTCTCGAATACGAGGCTGGGGAAGCTGGAGGCGCCGAGCCGGTCGCGCAGGGCGAAGTCCCGTGCCAGTGCACCGCGGGTGTCGGCGGCATTCAGGTCCTGGGCGAATCGGAAACCCTCCAGCCCGAGTTCCACCGCCAGTTCGATCAGGGTCTCGTCGTCGGCGGGGTTGCGCGCCTCCAGGTAATAGGCGTGCTGGATTGCGAGGATCATCTCGTCTTCCGCCTCCGGTCGCTGGTTGCGTGCTGCAATCACCGCGCGACAGGCGGGGTAGGTGGTGCGCCGGGGTTTACAGCGGGTCCAGAATTCGAAATTGAAGCGTGTTCCCGGGATGTGCTCCTGAATGCGTCGCCAGGTGTTCTGCAGGGTCTCTTTCTGCCAGTCCGGCATCGGCTCGGAGGTATCCGGCGCCAGACCACCGAGCACGTTTCGCACCGCTATGTCTGGTGGGAGGGCGGCGCGTAGTTCCGCCCACACCGGCCGAAAACCCCAGCACCAGCTGCACATGGGGTCGTGAACGTAATAGAGCGTATTCATTCGCATCTTTTCCGGTTCGTACTGTTTGGGCAGCCTGGCTCCCGGATTGTTCCGTGCCGCCCCATAATTAAGAGTATCGCCGTCGCCGGTCGCGGCGGTCAAAACCCGTCGCAAGGCTACCGGGTTAGCGGTTGGGCGTCCGCACCCAATGGCGGGAACGGATCCGGCCGCTGCCGGCGCCATTGGCCACAGGATCGCCCGTGTAAAAAGTAGGTAAACCGCCTTTCAGCGGTTCGCGAAGTGAACGACAATGCGCGCCAGTTTTCGCCACTGCGCGGATTTCCATGCCAACGACAAAAAAGAAATCGCCAGCCCTACGGGTCCGGAGAACGTATATTCCGGCCGTCGGCCCCCGCCTGCGAAAGCTGCTGTACGTGGTTTTCGGCCTGTTCGTGCTGCTGGCGACCAACTCGGCCTACCTCGGCACGATCACCCTTTCCGAATGGTTGAGTGGGCAGACCTACCAGGACTTCTTCTACCAGTACATGTTCCTCGCCCACCTGGCGCTCGGCCTGGCGGTAATCCTGCCGGTGGTGGTCTACGGCATCATCCATATCCGCAATGCCCACGACCGCCCGAACCGACGGGCAGTGCGCGTTGGCTACACGCTGTTCGCCGTGGCGATCCTGCTGCTGGGGACCGGCCTGGTGCTTACCCGGGGCATCCCGCTGGTGGAAATCCGGCAGCCCGCACTTCGCGAAATGGCCTACTGGACCCACGTGGCGACACCATTCCTGGTGATCTGGCTTTTCATACTGCACCGTCTGGCGGGTCCACGAATCAACTGGCGGGCGGGTGGTGCCGTGGCCGTCGTTGCGACGGTCTTTTCCGTGGTCATGCTGGCGGTACAGGCCCAGGATCCACGCCAGTGGAACACCGTGGGTCCGGCGAGCGGGGAGCAGTATTTCTTTCCTTCCCTGGCGCGCACCTCCACCGGCGACTTCATTCCGGCGAAGACCCTGATGATGGACGGCTATTGCAAGACCTGTCATGCGGACGTTCATGCGAACTGGGAGCACAGCGTCCACCGCCTGGCCTCCTTCAACAATCCCGCGTATCTGTTTTCGGTGCGCAAAACCCGCGAGTTTGCTCTCCAGCGCGACGGAAACGTCCAGGCGGCCAGGTTCTGCGCCGGTTGCCATGACCTGGTGCCTTTTTTCAGCGGGGCTTTCGACGACCCGGAATTCGATGACGTGAACCACCCGACCTCGCAGGCGGGCATTACCTGTACCGGCTGCCATGCGATCTCCCATATCAACAGCGTGCGTGGCAATTCGGACTACACCATCGAAGAGCCATTGCACTATCCTTTCGCTTTCAGTGACAACCGATTCCTCTCCTGGGTCAACCAGTTACTGGTCAAGGCCAAGCCGGCATTCCATAAAAAGACATTTCTCAAGGATTTGCACAAGACCCCGGAATTCTGCGGAACCTGTCACAAAGTGCATCTCGCCCAGGAGTTCAACCACTACAAATGGTTGCGTGGCCAGAATCACTACGACGCCTACCATCTCAGCGGAGTCTCCGGGCACGGCATCACCAGCTTCTACTATCCACCCAAGGCGAAGCACAAATGCGCCAGCTGCCACATGAAGACCTACCCGTCGGATGATTTCGGCGCGCGTCCGGTGGATGGCGTCCTGCAGGTTCACAACCACCTGTTCCCGGCGGCCAACACGGCAATTCCGTATTTGCTGGGATTGCCCGAAGAGGTCAACGACGCGCACCGCGAGATGCTGACCGACGCCTTGCGGGTGGACCTGTTCGGCATCCGCGAGGGCGGCGGCATCGACGGCCGGCTGATTGCACCCTTGCGGCCGCAGCTTCCCCGCCTGGAACGTGGAAAAACCTATTTGCTGGAAGTCGTTCTGCGTACGCTGACTTTGGGGCACCTGTTTACCCAGGGGACGGTGGACTCCAACGAGGTATGGGTGGATATAGAGGCCAGCAGCGATGGGCGGGTCATCGGCCGCAGCGGCGGCATGGACGGAAAGACCGGGGAAGTGGATTCCTGGTCACATTTTGTCAACGCCTACGTAATTGACCGCGACGGCAACCGGATCGATCGCCGCAATCCGGAGAATATTTTCACCGCGCTGTACAACCACCAGATTCCACCCGGGGCCGCGGACGTGGTGCATTTCTCGCTGACGGTTCCCGAGGATGCGGGTGACCACATCGAAGTGGAAGTCGCCCTGCAATATCGCAAGTTTGATACGACCTACATGCGCTATTTTCAAGGTGACAAATTCGATCGCAATGATCTTCCGATCACGACCATTGCCCGGGACCGTATCCAGTTGGCGATAGCCGGAAGCCATGAGGCAGATAGTCCAGTGGTGAAAGACGAAATTCCGGCGTGGCAGCGCTGGAACGACTATGGCATCGGCCTGTTGCGCAAGGGCGGCCTCGGCCAGCTCCGCCAGGCCGAGGAGGCTTTTCGTCAGGTGGAGGCGCTTGGGCGCCCGGATGGCCCGCTCAACCTGGCGCGGGTGTACTTGCGCGAGGGACGCCTGGAGGAAGCCGTGCAGGCACTGGATCGGGCCGCCGCCCACGACCCGCCGGCCTATCCCTGGTCCGTGGCCTACTTCACCGCGCTCGTGAACCGCCAGAATGGGTATCTGGATGAGGCCCTGGCCGCGTTTCGCAGTGTCATCGACACGCAATTCGCCGACGCCCGCAAACGGGAGTTCGATTTTTCGCAGGACTATCGTCTGCTGGACCAATACGCGCAGACCCTGCTGGAACGGGCCAAGCTGGAACGCGTCAGTACCCCCGGCCGTGAAAAATTCGTACGCGAGGCCGTGGTCTGGTTCAACCGGGCGCTGGAGTTCGATCCGGAAAACGCGGTGGCCCACTTCGGCCTGGTGCAGGCCTACGCGCAACTGGGTGACACGGACCGCGAAAAACAGCACCGGGAATTGCACGGCAAGTACCGGCCCGATGACAATGCCCGCGACCGCGCTATCGTACTGGCACGGCAGAAGAGTGCGGCGGCGGACCACGCGGCGGATGCGGTCGTGGTCTACGATCTCCAGCGACCGGGGGCCTATGAGCTGGATGTCGCCGCGACCCGGGTGACCAGCCGGTGACGGGGCGCGGGCGGAAGAAGGATGCGGGCATGAACCGGGAAGGCCCGGAACGGGACGTACGCTACGAGGATGTCCCCGAGGACGACCGCATTATTGGCCAGGCCCTTCGCTGGTCACTGGTTGTGGTGGTGGGTGTGGCGGTGCTGGTGACCGGTATCTGGCTGCTACTCGGCCGGAAAGCGCCGGCACCGGTTGTGCAGGAGGCCGTCGCCATTCCGGCGCAGAGCCTCAGCAAAGCGGTTAGTGCGAAGCCGCCAGAGGTTCGATTTACCGACATTACGCGCGCGGCCGGCATCCGCCATGTTCACGTTAGCGGTGCCTATGGGGAACGGCTGCTGCCAGAGACCATGGGTGGAAATGCGACGGTGCTGGATGTCAACAACGACGGGCATCCGGACCTGTTGTTCATCAATTCCGGCCATTGGCCCTGGCACCGGCCGGGTGGCAAGCCGCCGCGGTCCGCGCTCTATATCAACCAGGGCGACGGAAACTTCGCCGACCGGACCGCCGGCTCCGGTCTGGAGGATCTGGACATCTATGGAATGGGGGCAGCGGTTGCGGACATTGATGGCGATGATCTGCCGGATTTGTTCATTACAGCGGTTGGTACCAACCGCCTGTTGCGAAACCTGGGCGGCGGGCGTTTCGAGGACATCACCGACACCGCCGGAGTGGCCGGGGCGGCGGATGCCTGGAGCACCAGCGCGGCCTTTTTCGACTACGACGGCGACGGGGATCTGGACCTGTTCGTGTGCAACTACGTGCGCTGGTCCCGGGAGATCGACTATTCGGTGGATTACCGGCTGACCGGAATCGGGCGCGCCTACGGCCCGCCCACCAACTACGCGGGAACCCACTCCTACCTGTACGAAAACCAGGGCAACGGGCATTTCCGGGACGTCAGCGCCGCGGCGGGAATCCAGGTCAGCAACCCGGCCACCGGCCTGCCCGCGGGCAAGGCCCTGGCGGTGTTGCCTGTGGATTTTGACGCGGACGGTCGCATGGACCTGTTGGTGACCAATGATACGGTGCAGAATTTCGCGTTTCACAATCTGGGGGACGGGCATTTCGAGGAGGCTGGCATGCAGCTCGGCGTCGCTTTCGACAACACGGGCAAGGCCACCGGTGCCATGGGAGTGGACGTGGCGACCTACAACAACAACGGCGATGTGGCATTCGCCGTTGGGAACTTTGCCAACGAAATGACTTCGTTCTACGTCGCACGCAAAGGTCTTCCGGTTTTCACCGACGAGGCGATCGTGTCCGGTATCGGTCCCGAGAGCCGCCAGGCGCTGAGCTTTGGCCTGTTTTTCTTCGACTACGACCTGGATGGACGGGTGGATCTGTTGCAGACCAACGGCCACGTTGAGGACGAGATCAACGTAGTGCAACCGAGCCAGCACTACGAGCAGCCTACCCAGTTGTTCTGGAATTGCGGATCCGGGTGTGCGCGAACCTTCGAACATGTTGCGACGAAAGAAACGGGTGATCTGGGCCTGCCGGTGGTAGGGCGGGGCGCTGCGTTCGCGGATTTTGACGGCGACGGAGACCTCGACGTGGTCGTCGGACAGGTGAACCGTCGACCCGTTCTGTTGCGCAACGATCAGAAACTTGGGAATCACTGGTTGCGCGTAAAGGTCCGTGGCAGTGCGGCCAACCGGGACGCGATCGGCGCCCGTGTAAGGATACGTGCCAATGAACAAGAGCAGTGGCGGCTGGTATCGCCGTCCCGCAGTTACCTGTCCCAGGTGGAGCTGCCGGTGACCTTTGGTCTCGGCGATCACGACCAGGTTGAATCCGTTCAGGTTCAGTGGCCGGATGGTGCAGAACGCGAGTTACGGGATGTAGCCGCGGATCAGCTGCTGGTGGTGGATCACCCGGCGGCGGCGGGAAACTAGGGCAAACTTCAGGGGTCGAACCGGTATCCCTGGCCGCGCACCGTGATGATGTGGCGCGGTTCGCGAGGGTCTGCCTCCAGAGCGCTTCGCAGGCGCGCGATGTGTACGTCTACCGTCCGGGTCACCAGGGCTGCCTGGTGTCCCCAGACCGCCCGCAGCAGGTGGTCACGGCTTACGGTTCGGCCCGCATGCGCGGCCAGGTATTGCAGAAGCCGCAGCAACTGCGCGGAGAGTTCAATCGCTTCTCCTTTGCGGGTGGCCCGCCCGGAGCCGAAGTCCACTTCGGCAATTCCGAATCGCAACACCTGGGCCAGGGCCGGAATCCGCCGCAGCAGGGCGTCGACCCGCGCCAGTAGTTCGCTCATTTCGAACGGCTTCCCCAGGTAGTCGTCCGCGCCGAGCCGCAGGCCACGTACCCGGTCGCTGACCTCGCCACGCGCGGTGAGCATCAGAACCGGGGTTTGTACGCCCGCGCGGCGAAGGCGCTGGCAGATCTCGAAGCCGTTACGGCCCGGCAGCATGATGTCCAGAATCAGCAGATCGAAATCCTGCTCGCGGGCCAGGTCTTCACCAGCAACTCCATGGCTACTGCTGGTGACGACGTAGCCTTCGTCGTATAAGCGGTCCTTCAGGGTCATGACCAGACCCGGCTCATCTTCAATCAGAAGAATTCGCTGGCGCATCGATCAACCGGAAAGAGGCAGGTACAGGCGGAAGCTGATCCGGCCGCTGGTGGACGTGTCCACGGACAGACCGCCACCGTGCTGCTCGGCGATACTCCGGGCCACGGTCAAACCAATTCCGGTTCCCGCTATGTTGTCACTCAGCGCGTTGTGGCCGCGGTAAAAGGGTTCGAAAAGCCGTTCCGGCCGCGGCTCCGGTGACGACGCAATCGGGTTGCTGACACGGATACACAAGGCCGTGCCGCGGGGGCGAAGATGGCTGAGCTCAGCGGAAATCGTGATCCGGTCGCCGTCGCGGGAATAGCGGATGGCGTTGTCGATCAGATTCGTAAGCACGGATCCCAGTGCGGCGCGGTTTCCCTGTACCCGGGGCAAATTCGCGGAAATCTCTCGCTGGACCTGGCGTTGGTTAAGGCGGGTTTCCAGCGCAGTCAGCGCATCGTCCACCAGTTCCGCGGGCGCGAGAGGCTCGGCAGGACCATCATGGGAGGCGCTGCGGCTGAACTGGAGAACGTTTTCGATCATGCCGCCCAGGCGGCGGGCCTCGGAGCGGATCAGTTCTCCGTAGCGCGTGACGCGCCCGGGATCGCTGACCGTGCCGGCGGCCAGGTTGTCGGCGGCCGTGGCAATCACGCTCAGCGGGGTGCGCAGCTCGTGGGAAACGCTGGCGGCAAAGACCAGTTGCTGGCGCGCCAGCCGGGTCTGGCGTCGCGCAACGCCGAGTACCGCGGCCCCGACTCCAAACAGGAGTACCAGTATCAACACGCTCGCCAACAGGTTGCCGAGGAAGGTGTTCGCCACCTCGTCCGCGAGGGAACGCCCGGCATGATTTGCCAGCAGTATCCATTGGCCGTCCGGCGGGGGTGGCGCGAGCAGTGCCAGGCGCAGATCGGTAACCGCAAAATCGCGCGGGCTAAGCGTAGCGGGCGCGACGATGTTCTGGATCGTGCCGCCCGGCGCGACGCGGGCCACGCCAACGCGCAGGGCCGGGATTCCCAGGTGCCGGTGCAATTCGCCGAGCGCGGGCGCGAGGAAGCGGTCCGCCAGGGCGCGTTCCCGCAGCAGGGCCAGCCGGCAGCCGTTGGCCCCGCAGGCGCGTACGGCGGCAGGCGAAATCCGCAATTCCCGGAACACCGCGCCGGGCGATCGGGCCAGGTGCCCGATCCCGCCCAGTAACTGGCTGGCCCGTGCCTGGCCCAGGGTCCGCCACTGCGCGTCGCCGGCTTCCCGCCATCGCCACGGTTGTCCATTCGAGTCCAGTTCAATTACCGCACGCACCAGTGGGTCGTCTATGGACTCCGGGCGTGTGGTCAGCGCAGCGGCCAATTCGTCCCGGTAGGCCGAAAGGGAAGGGACTACATGCTCCCGCATTCGCTCGCCGGCGACCTGCAAAGCCGCCTGGCGGCCAAGCAACTGCTCCTTGCGCAACTGATCCAGCCAGCGGTACTGCAGACTGGCGAGCACGGCGAGCAACAGCAGCAGCAGGCCGGATCCCAGCAACGCAGCGTGGGAGAGCATTGGCCGGGAGGCGTTGCTTGGGAGGCTCACTCTGGATGCGCGTTCATCGCCTGGTCCGCAATCCCCGCGGAACCGATGCTCCTGGCGGCTCAGGCGTCACCCAGCCAGTCGAGCACGTAGTACAGGTACTGACCTTCGGACGATTTGGATGGCCCGACCACGCGGGCCGCGTAGCGCAACTGATCCGGCGCCGCCGCGGTGATAGCCGCATCCGCATCGTGCATTAGCTCGACGCAGCTGGCCGCAAATCGGTGGCGCTTGCGCCGGGGCGCGTACACCACCGCGTATCGTTCTTGGGAGACCGATGTCTGTGCATCCGGTGGAACGATTCCCCGCATCCGGCCAGGCTCCTGAATGTAGTTCTCCGGCGCGAATCGCCGGCAGGGTTATCTGCTTTCGCTGCTGAGTATCGCCGTTCCGGCGCGGGCGGGTCAAAATGGACCGGACCATCGCGACATCTTCCCGGTGATATGGCGGGCCGACAACGAGATTGAAATGCGTATCCCCGCGGACTGCGGGGAAGCGCTCCGCCGGGTGTTGGCGGCGGCCTGAACCGCGTCTCAGGCGTTGCCCACGTTGTGGTCGTGACGGGAGTGGAAGTAGTCGCTCTCGGTGGCGAATTCGCTGACTTCGTCCAGCAACAGGCGCAGGCGTGACTCGGCACTGCGCAAATCGGCGCAGGATTCGCACATGGGATCCGCGCACGGCTGGCAACTGAAAAGCCAGAACTGGATTGCGCCGGCGAGCAGCCCGGCGGCCACGTCTCTTTCGTCCGCGTCCTCGTTCGCCTCTACCAGCCGGTTGCCCAGTTCCACGGTCTCCGCGGCTGCTTCATCGAATTCGTTGGCAGGCTCTTCGCCCAGGGGATCGTCTGTCATGGCTGTTTCGCCTCGCTGACCACGCGAACCTGGGCGAATTGCCGATGTCCGTCGGGGCCACTGTGGAAGCCGTAGCCGCTTTCGCGTGCGCCGACCCAAGGTGTGCTTCCGGCACTGGAGAGACCCTGATTTATGCCGATCATGCCAGCTCCCAGACGGCGTCCAACGCCCGCGGCGTGTTCGGGTGCACCGAACACCACCGCGCCGAGTCCGAACGGTGTGTCGTTCGCACGTTTCACTGCGTCGTCTTCATCGGAAAAACGCATCACGCAGGCAACCGGACCAAAGGTTTCTTCGCTGGCGATGTCCATGTCGTCACGCACCTCGGTGAGGATGCTGGGGGCAAGGAAATTACCGCGGTCCGGGGCACTGCCCTGCCAGACCTGCCGGGCGCCGGCATGGAGCGCGGAGGCGACCTGCGCCTGCACGTGTTCTTTTTGTCGCAGGTTGACCATGGGGCCGATACGCGCGCCGTGATCGCGCCCGTTGGCAACGGTCAACTTGCTGGCGGCCTTGCGCAATGCGTCGACGAATTCATCGTGGATCCGCTCGTCCACGTATATTCGCTCGGTGGATACGCATACCTGGCCAGCATTGCGGAAAGAATTGCGAGCGGCGAATTTGGCGGCAGCGGAAATGTCCGCGTCCGCGAGCACGATCAGCGGATCCTTTCCGCCCAATTCCAGCACCACGCGTTTCATGTGTTGGCTTGCCTGGGCGAGAATGTGTTTGCCCGCCGCGCGGGAACCGGTAAACACGATCAGGTCAACGTCCGCCGCCACCAGCGCCCGCCCCTGCTCACCGCCGCCATGCACTACCTGCAATACACCGGCCGGCAACGCCCGGTTCAGAGCGTCCGCGTACGCCTGTCCGACCAGGGGGGTTTCTTCCGAGGGCTTGAGAATCACCACGTTGCCGGCGATCAGCGCCGGGACCACCTGTTCGTGAGGCATGAGTACCGGGAAGTTCCAGGGCGAGATGCAGGCGGCCACGCCGAAGGGATCGTGATAAATCGTGGAGCGGACCGTTTCGTTTTCCCGGATTTCCGGGGACAGCGCAGCGATCATTTCCGGCAGGTCGTCCACCAGGCTGGTGACGGCGTACTCCACTTCGCCGCGAGCCTCCACCAGAGGTTTGCCCATCTCGTCGGTTGCCAATTCCGCGATCGGACCGGAGGCGTCGCGCAACTCCGCGGCGGCCGTGGTGAGGATGGCGGCCCGTTCCTCGAGCGAGCGGGCCGCCCATTGCGCCTGGTGGGAGCGGGCCGTTGCCACGATTGCCGGAATCGCCTCGACCGGGGTGATTTCCACTGTGCCGACCAGCTCGCCGTTGGCTGGATTCAGCGATTCAAGTTGCATGCGGGATACCGGTGTTTCGCAATAGCGTAGATCAGCGAAATACGTAGACGGCGACGGCGATGGCAATCAGCACCAGCACCAGCACCAGGTCCAGAATCGGAACGGCGCTGTCGCCGGGTTGTATGACCGGGTCCTGGTAGCTGCGGGAAAGGGGCGTGGAATCCGAGCCGCGGGTCCAGGACCGCTTCGAGGCTTTTTGCGAGTGTCGTTGTGGCGCTTCGGTCTGCGAAGTGGTGCCAGCGTCATCGGTGGGAATGCGGTCCGCCCAGGTTTCCAGGATTTTTCCGATCCAGCGGCTGCGTCCGCCTCCGAACTGTTGTCCCAGGCCGCGCAGGTATTCGCGGGCTTCTTCGGGATTATTGAAGGTCCTGGGTTTTTTCATCGGTGGCTACCAGGTGCCGGAGTTGGGCATTGAGGCCCAGGGCTCCTGTGGCGCCAGGGGCTCATTTTTCTGCAGCAGTTCGATGGAGATCCGATCCGGCGTGCGGATGAACGCCATGTGCCCATCCCGGGGCGGGCGATTGATGGTGATGCCCGCGTTCATCAGTTTCTGACAGGTGGCATAGATGTCGTCCACCTGGAAGGCCAGATGTCCGAAATTTCTCCCGCCGGTGTATTCCTCCGGATCCCAGTTGTAGGTGAGTTCCACCAGCGGCGCCTGGTTCTCGCGGGCGTATTCGGCGTCCGCCGGCGCAGCGAGGAACACCAGGGTAAAGCGTCCCGCTTCGCTTTCCCGTCGGCGGATCTCCACCAGGCCCAACTGGGCGCAGAAAAACTCCAGTGACCGGTCCAGGTCGCTGACGCGAATCATGGTATGCAGGTATCTCATGCGATTGCTCCGCCCGGCGTGCGACGCCGGTCCGGTGGGAACGTGACCACTGCCAAGTATACGCCCCGGCTAATCCAGGGTAACAAAAACCGAGCGGCGGGGCTGGTTGTCCACGTTGCGGGTGCGGTGTCCCTTGCCGGTCGTGTCCTCCACCAGCACGATCTCGCCGCCGCGGAAACGGCGTTTTTCGCCATCGCTGGTCTCGATCTCAATGTGGCCGTCCAGCAGCACGATGAACTGCCGCTGCGGCGCATTGTGCCAGTCGTAGTCGTAGTCAGCGTCATTCTCCCGAAAGATGATGCCGTTAGCCGGCTGCCGCTGCGACAGGCGCCCGATATCCCCGGCATCTTTCAGTGGGATATCGATTTCCCCGAAACGGGACTCGCCGGCGCTGTCGGAATATACGCGCGTGATCTTCATCTCCCGGGGACCGCTCAGGAGGCCTGTTTTTCGGCCTGCCAGCGATCCAGAATCTCTCGCGCCTGGTTGGTTTGTGGATCCATATGCTGATCGTGGTCGGCGGTTCGCGCGGTGAGTTCGATGACGTAGCCGTTGGGGTCGCGAAAATAGATCGAGTGCAGAAACTGGTGGTCGGCAATGCCGCGGGTTTCGATCCCGGCGGCTTGGCCTTTCTCCATCATGGGTTTGAGCACCGATTCCTCTACTTCCAGTGCGATGTGCAGGTCAAAGTCGTGCTGCTCGCGGAAATCGAAGGGCGCGTCGGGCACTTCGAAAAAGGCCAGATAGGATCCATCGTCCATCCGGTAGAAGGTGTGCAGCACCGAGGTCTTGCGGCCGGTCTTGGTCTCCTGGATCTCCAGCGAGCCGCTAAGGGGTAGCCCGAGAAAATCTTCGTAGAACTGGCGGGTTTCTTCCGAATCCCGGCATCGATAGGCATTGTGGTGCAGTTTTCGCAACATGTTCGGATCCCGCGCTTAGCGATGGTATTTTGGTTGCAACCGTGGCCCGGCGCAAATACCTGGTGACTTTTTCCGCAACAGCACAACCAGCGGTCAGCGTGGTGCTTCCTTTCCGTGATGCCGGGCGGACCCTTGACGAGTGCCTGGACTCGATACTCTGCCAGAGCCTGGTCGAATTCGAGTGCATCGCCATCGACGATGGTAGCAGTGATCGGGGGGCGCAACGGGTTCGCCAACGCAAAGACCCGCGTCTGCGGCTGGTCAGCAACCCGCGGCCCGGGCTGGTGGCCGCCCTGAACCTGGGCCTGGACCTGGCCCGCGCGCCGCTGGTGGCTCGCATGGATGCGGATGACCGCATGCATCCCGACCGCCTGGAGAAGCAGGTGCGATACCTGCTGGCGCGGCCGCGGCTAGCGGTGCTGGCCTGCCAGGTGCGCGCGTTTCCCGGTGAGCCGCCGGCGGCGGGCTACCGGGAGTACCTGCGCTGGCAGAACCAGTGCCTGGACGAGGCGCAGGTCCGGGCGCAGATCTACGTGGAGTCGCCTTTTGCCCATCCCTCGGTGGTTTTCCGGCGCAGCGTGGTGCTGGAGGCGGGCGGATACCGGGACGGGATGTTTCCCGAGGATTACGAACTGTGGTTGCGGCTGCACGCCGCGGGCCAGGCCATGGCCAAGCTTCCCGAGGTATTGCTCGACTGGCGGGATTCTCCCGGACGTGTTTCCCGGACCTCAGCGCGTTATGCGCGCACCGCCTTCGATACCTTGCGGGCGGAGTACCTGGCGCGGGATGCGCGACTGCAGGGACGCGATTTGGTGGTGTGGGGTGCCGGGCGGCGCACCCGCAAGCGGGTGGAACACCTGCTGGCACGTGGGACTCGGCCGCGTGCATGGATTGATGTGGATCCCAAGAAAATCGGCAATCGCATCAACGGGCTTTCGGTACTTGGGCCCACGAGCCTGGAGCAGGGCGCCCGGCCTTTGGTGCTGGTATACGTGGCCAGCCATGGCGCACGGGAACAAATCGGGGAACACCTGGTGGCGCTGGGCTACGTGGAAGGCGTGGACTATCTCGCGGTGGGCTAACAGAGGGACGGATCGCGGGCGGATCGGGACCGGCCCGCCGGGCCCCGGCACCGAAACATTGGTAGCGCCGGAATACTCAGCCTTTGCGACGGAGGTTTTCGCCGAGCATGCGGCAGAACACGGTGCCCTGTTCCAGGGCGTCATCCAGGGCCACGTGGGTGTGTGGCTGCTCGGTGTCAAACCAGCGGTCCGGAAGGTAGGTTCGGGTGGTGCGGTGGAAATTGGTACCGCGCATGCCCATCGCGTAGGAGCGAACGTCGATGGAGATTTCCCGGAACGGGCGCTCGCCGGTGAAACGCACCAGGTACCAGTACACCCACATGAAATCCCAGCCCGCGGGCCAGCCGACAAAAATTGGTTTCCCCGGCAGGTTCTTGAGCCACTTCAGGTAGCGGCTCATGGCCTCGGCAGGATCCTGGGGGTCCGTGCGGCAGGCGGCCCAGGACTCCGGGAATTGCGCCCACCATTCCATGGTGCGCGGCGCGGTGCCGGCATCGGGCAGGGTCTCCAGGTTGACGCTGAACGAATCCAGCAGGTGCAGGTCTTCATCGTAGGCCGCGGAGGCGAGACTGAGCATGGAGTGGGGCCCCGGGATCGGCCCGTCCGCCTCAATGTCGGTACTGACGTAGATTTCCGCGTGTTTGGGGTTCCGGTTCGGCAAGTGGATTTCTCGGGCTGATAAACAGTAGCGGGCTCGTGGCGCGGATTGGTGACGGGCCGGGGCCTGCGAAGGGGCGTCGAGGATACGCGCCGTTGGCGGCTATTTCCAGACGGCTCCCCGCCGGCCGGCAGTCAGTCCCGTGGCGGCTGGTACCGGACCACGACCTGGTCGATGGCTCCCATGATCGTGGCGCCGCGATCATCCAGCATGTCGATGCGCACCCGGTCACCAAAGGACAGGTACGGGGTGGAGGGTTTGCCGTCGCGAATGGTTTCCAGCGAGCGTACCTCCGCCAGGCAGGAGGAACCATCCGCGCTTCCCTTGTTGGATACGGTGCCGGAGCCCACCACGGTGCCCGCCATCAGGGACCGGGTCCTGGCCGCATGGGCGATCAGTTCGGGAAAACCGAAGGTCATGTCCGCACCGGCGTCGGGATGCCCGATGCGGGTCCCGTTCAGGTGCGAAAGAACGCGCCGGTGCAGGCGCGCACCGTCCCAGGCCTCGCCCAGCTCGTCCGGGGTCACCGCCACCGGGCTGAAGGCGGTGTGCGGTTTGGACTGGTAGAAGCCAAACTGTTTGGCGAGTTCGGCGGGGATCAGGTTGCGCAGTGACACGTCATTGACCAGCGCCAGCAACTGGATGTGACCCGCCGCCTGTTTCGCGTTGACACCCGCGGGTACGTCATCGGTAATGACCGCAATTTCGGCCTCGAAGTCGATCCCCCACGCCTCGCTCTCAGCCGGAATATCGTCATGGGCCCCCAGGAAGGCATCCGAGGCACCCATGTACATCAGCGGGTCACTCCAGTAGGAATCGGGCAGTTCCGCACCGCGGGCCCGCCGCACCAACTCCACGTGGGTCACGTAGGCGCTGCCGTCGGCCCAGTGATAGGCCCGCGGCAGTGGCGCCGCGGCCTGGCGGGCATCGAACGAAAACGTTTCCCTGGCCTGCCCGGACTCCAGTTCTTCCGCCCGCGCACGCAGCAGCGGCTCGCTTTCCTGCCAGCGGTCCAGCGCCTGCTGCAGGGTGGTCGCGATGTCCGTGGCGGCGGCTGCCTTCGACAAATCGCGGCTCACCACCACCAGGCGCCCATCCCGGCTTCCGTCTTTCAGGCTCGCAAGTTTCATTCCGGCTCCCGACGTGGAAAAATCGATTCAGGCAAAATTATCCCGGCCCGCGTGGCCGCCTTCAACGTGTCCGAAGCGAAACTTCGCCTGTATGACTATTTTCGCTCCTCGGCGGCCTACCGGGTGCGTATCGCCCTGAACCTCAAGGGTATCCCCTACACCCAGCAATCCGTCAACCTGCTCGCCGGCGAGCAGGACGGGCTGGAATACGGCGCCATCAACCCGCAGGGAGTGGTGCCGTCCCTGGAAATCGCCCCCGGAGACTACCTGTACCAGTCGCTGGCCATCCTGGAGTGGATCGAGGAGCGGTACCCGGAACCGGCGTTGTTGCCGGCCGACCCCCTGGAACGCGCCCGGGTCCGGGCCCTGGCGATGGTGGTGGCTTGCGACATCCACCCGCTCAACATCGTGCGGGTGCTGCGGTACCTGGAGAACGAGCTGGAGGTCCCGGCGGACGCACGCAGTCGCTGGTACACACACTGGATTCAGCGCGGGTTCCACGCGCTGGAGACGCAGCTCTCGGCGCAGGGGCCATTTTGTCGCGGCGCGCAGCTCAGCCTGGCGGACGTGTGCCTGGTGCCCCAGGTATTCAATGCGCGTCGCTTCGAGGTACCGCTGGATGACTTCCCGCGCATCGTTCGCAGTGCGGATCATTGCAACGGGCTGGAACCGTTCGCCCGGGCCCGGCCCGAAAACCAGCCGGATGCCCGCTAAAGGGGCGCGGGACCGGGCTCCGTGACGGGTCCCACGGAACCGCAAACGCCCCTGTGGCGACCGGCGCCCGCGCGCGCCGCCGCTACCCGCCTGCAGCAATTCCTGGATACCCTGCGTGAGCGGCATGGCCTCGTATTTTCGGACTATGCGGAGCTGCATGCCTGGTCGGTCCGCGAGAGCGAGGCCTTCTGGCGGGCCCTGTGGGACTTTTGCGGTGTCATCGGTGAGCCCGGTGAACGGGTATTGGTCGACGGTCAGCGCATGGAGCATGCGCAGTGGTTTCCCGACGGCCGGCTCAACTTCGCGGAAAACCTGTTGCGCCGCCGGGGACCGGAAGAAGCGATGCTGCTGCAGGTGGAGGACCAGCCGCGTCGTCGCCTGAGCTGGGATGAGCTGTACGACGAAGTCTCGCGGGTAGCTCAGCTGCTGCGCAGTTACGGCGTGCAGCCCGGGGACCGGGTGGCTGGCTATCTCCCCAACCTGCCGGAGACCGCGATCGGCATGCTCGCAACCGCGGCGGTGGGCGCGGTCTGGACCTCCACTTCCCCGGACTTCGGGGTGGAGAGCGTTATCGAACGTTTCGGCCAGGTGGGCCCGCGGGTGCTGTTTGGCGTGGAGGCCTACCAGTACAACGGCAAGCGACATGTGCTTGGCGACAAGCTGCGGCGGATTTGCGCGGGTCTGCCCAGCATCGAACACCTGGTGGTGTTCCCGCTGTTCGGCGGCCCGGTGGAAACACCGGGAGTGTCCTGGCACGAGGCACTGGCGGGTTTCCGGGCAAGCGAAATTGAATTCGAACCGCGTGGTTTTGGTGATCCGTTGTGCGTGCTGTATTCCTCCGGCACCACCGGCAAGCCCAAATGCATTACCCATCGCGTCGGCGGGGTATTGCTGCAGCACCTGAAAGAACACCAGTTGCACAGTGACGTGAGCCATGATGACCGGGTGTTCTATTTCACCACCTGCGGCTGGATGATGTGGAACTGGCTGGTCAGCGCGTTGGCCTCCGGTGCCACGGTGATTTTCTATGACGGCTCCCCGTTTTTTCCCGATGGCAACGTGCTGCTGGACCTGGCGCAGGAAGAGGGCATTACCCTGTTCGGTACTTCTGCCAAGTACATCGACGAGCTGCGCAACCGGGGGATCGTGCCCTCCCGCGGACGGGACTTCCCCCGTTTACGTACCCTGTGTTCCACCGGCAGCGTGCTGGTGCCGGAGGCCTTCGATTGGGTGTACGAAAATTTCAAACGCGACCTGTGCCTCGCATCCATCTCCGGTGGTACCGATATCATTTCCTGCTTCGTGCTCGGAAACCCGCTGCTACCGGTCTACCGCGGCGAATGCCAGTGCCGCGGTCTGGGG
>JAJDOE010000024.1 GCA_022340345.1 Gammaproteobacteria bacterium | reverse complement strand
CGGAGCCTGTACCCCAAACAGTTTCATCGGCTGGGGGGCGAGGAAAGCCTCTTGCAGGCTACCGCCCGGCGTTTCTCTGGTGCGGAAGGCATCCGGGAGCCTTTGGTGATCTGCAACGAGGAGCACCGGTTCGTGGTTGCCGAACAACTGCGGGAGGCCGGCATCAGCCCCGCCGGTATTTACCTGGAACCGGTGCCCCGCAATACCGCGCCGGCAGTGGCTATCGCGGCGCTGGCGCTGGAGAAAAAATATTCGCAGGCGTGTCTGCTGGTGATGCCCGCGGACCATCGCATTGCCGACCCCGCCCGTTTCCTCGCCGGGATTCGTGTTGCCGGCGAAGCAGTGGACAGTGGCCACCTGGTGACCTTTGGCATTCAGCCCACCAGCCCACATACCGGCTATGGCTATATTCGCACCGGCTCCCCGCTGTCAGCGGGCAGTTTCACCGCCGCGGAATTCGTGGAGAAGCCGGATGCCGAAACCGCTGCGGGCTACCTGAAGTCCGGCGACTATTTGTGGAACAGCGGCATGTTTCTGATGGCCGCCAGTGACTTTATCGACCAGTTGCAACGCTACGCCCCGCAGATCCTGGCGGCCTGCCGCGATGCGCTGGACAAAGCGGAACAGGATCTTGACTTCGTGCGCATCGATGAGCAGGCCTTTTCCGCCTGTCCGTCGGATTCCATCGACTATGCCGTCATGGAGCGCAGCGAGCGGGTGGCGGTGGTGCCGGTGGATGCCGGCTGGAGCGATATCGGATCCTGGGCGGCGGTATGGGACGCGTCACAGCGAGATGATGCGGGGAATCAGTTGCATGGGGACGTGGTAGTGCACGAATGCCATGACAATTTGTTGATCAGCGAAGACCGCATGATCGCCGCGCTTGGGGTCAGCGGGCTGGTGGTGGTGGATACCGGTGATGTCGTGCTGGTTGCGGAAAAAGGTGCCAGCGAGGACGTCAAGCAACTGGTGGATCGACTCAAAGCGGAAGGGCGTGACGAGGTGCATGCGCATCGGCGCGTATATCGTCCATGGGGAGCGTACCAGGGAGTGGACCGCGGAGATCGTTTCCAGGTCAAGCGACTGATCGTGAAACCCGGCGCCAAGTTATCCCTGCAGTTGCACCACAAGCGCTCCGAGCACTGGGTGGTGGTACGTGGAAAGGCGCGGGTCACCCGCGGTGAGGAAGTATTTACCCTCAGCGAGGACGAGTCGACCTACATTCCGGTGGAGACCCGGCACAGCCTGGAGAATCCAGGCCCGGAGACGCTGGAAATTATCGAGGTGCAGACCGGCAGCTACCTGGGCGAAGACGATATTGAACGCTTTGCGGATCGGTACGGGCGGTGCTGAGATGTCATTGACCCGTGAACAGATCACCGCGGTGCGCGAGTCCGCCCGTTGCCTGCATTCCCGGGAGCGCGTGGACGAGGCGATAGCACGCCTGGCGCAGGAGGTCAGCGCGTCGCTGGCCGGACAACGGCCGATCGTGTATTGCGTATTACACGGCGGTGCAACTTTTTTCGGCCGTCTGCTACCGCTGCTGGATTTCCCGCTGGAGACCGACTACGTGCATGCCAGCCGCTACCGGGGCGGGCTGCGGGGCGGGGACCTGCAATGGCGCGCCCGCCCGACCCTCGACCCACGCGGTCGGGTTGCCCTGCTGGTGGACGACATCCTGGATGAGGGCGTCACCCTGGCCGGGATTCAGGACTGGCTGTTGGAGCAGGGCGCGGCCTCGGTGTACAAAACCGTGCTGGTAAAAAAAGAGCAAACACGGGGGTATGCGACCGGGGCGGAGTTCGTTGGGCTGTCCGTTCCCGATGAATACGTATTCGGTTGCGGTATGGACTACCGTGGCTGGTGGCGCAACCTTCCGGAAATCTACGCCGCCCGGGAAACTTCGGTGGGGGAGGAAGCATGAGCCGGGTAGCGATCATCGGGGGAAGCGGCGTGGCGCGCCTCGGGGAAATGACGGTACGCCACCGGAAACTGCAACGTACTCCGTACGGGGAACCCTCTGGCCCCTTCGTGCACGTGGATATGGGAGGCCAGCCAGCGGTGTTGCTGGCGCGCCATGGGTTCGGTCACACCATCCCGCCCCACCGTGTGAACTACCGGGCCAATATCTGGGCGCTGCGCGAACTCGGTGTGGATCATGTAGTGGCGATTGCGACGGTGGGCGGCATCACGGCGAAATTTGGCACCGGGGTTCTGGCGCTTCCCCACCAGCTTATCGACTATACGCATTCGCGGTCGAATACGTTTTTTGACGGCGAAGGCGGGCCGCTGTTGCATACGGATTTCACCGAACCCTATTGCGAACCCCTGCGCCAGCAGTTGCTGGACGCTGCACGCCAGGCGCAGGTGAGCCTGGTGCCGCAGGCGGTATATGCCGCCACCCAGGGGCCGCGTTTCGAGACCGCGGCCGAGATCAACCGCCTCGAGCGGGATGGTGCCGACGTGGTGGGAATGACCGGCATGCCAGAGGCTGTTTTGGCACGGGAACTGAAGCTGTGCTACGCCAGCATCGCGGTGGTGGTGAATCCGGCGGCCGGGCGCAGTGTGGGTCCGATCTCCATGAATGAGATTGATTCCGCGCTCAGCGATGGGATGGCGCGAGTCAGGTGTCTTTTGGAGTCGGCGCTGGGGTTGCTGGGGGCAGAGGAATAATTGCCGGCGTGCCCGGTACGGGCTCGAGCACCTCACGATTTGGTTTGGGGGCTCGTGTCACGCGTTCGATCCAAAGCAGCGCGCCGAATCGCGGGTGATCGAAATAATGCAATTCCTCGCTGCGAAACCGGCGGCGCTGCTCCAGCGCGAAAGTAGTACCGCGAGGTGCGCCAGCGGACCGCAGTGTGGCGGAATCGCCCGGGCGAGGGAAGGATCCCGCGCGCGCCGATTTGTCGGCGTACATTGCGGAGGGACGAAATCGCAGGCTGATCTGCACCTGCCCATGCTGCTTACGGTAGATGTGTATGAATCCGTCCAGTTCGATGGGCAGGGCGATTTCACCCGCTTCAATGGTTTTTAGGCCGTCGTGGATGCGCACCCGTGGCGCGGCCTCGTCCGCCAGCGGCTGAACCCACCAGCGGCGGGTTAGGATGCGGAACTCGCCGCTGCTGCTGAGCTTGCGGTAGGCGTGATCCAGTGGCGAGGTGCCGGGAAAGGCCCCGGGGCGAAAAGCGGTCTGCGGAGCTTGTCCGGCGGTCCCAGCGTTATCCGAAGGTTGCCGCAGCAGCCAGACACCCTGCAGATCTTCCGGATCGCGGGTTCCGGAAAGATCCGACACCAGGTGCGACCGGTCCCACCGTTCGCCGACCGTGCGCACATCGTTGCCACGGGCGAATACCAGAATATCCACGGCAATGTAGACAGGCTCATCCGCCTGGGCGAAGCCCGCACCGGAAAGCAGCAGGACCAGAAGCAGCAGGTTTTTCATGGCGGGGAGTATATCGAACCTGTCCGGTCGGGCATGCCCGCTGGCCGGTCGTGACATTCGGAGCGTCGCTCAGGCTACCGGCGTGATCGCCGTCAGCAGCTCTTCCAGGAACGCGAATCGTTGCCCGGGTTGCTCCAGGCGGGCCCGCAGCCGCAGCCGCTGACTGCCCGCCAGCTGGTAGTCCTGAGGATGCTCGGCGACCCGGCGAATGAGCGCATCCACGTCCAGTGCCGGCTGTGTCGAGAACTCCACGGCGCCGCCGCTGGCGCCGAGGCGAATGTGCGTAATACCCAGGTCTCCGGCCCGGTGGGCGAGCCGGGTGCCACGGAACAGATGGGAAGCGGCCTCCGGCAGTGGTCCGAAGCGGTCGATCACCTCGGCGCGCAGGTCGTCCGTGGCGGTGCTGTCCTCGCAACCGGTCAGGCGCTTGTACAGGACCAATCGGGCATGGGGATCCGGCACGTAGTCGGCGGGAAACAGCATGGCGCAGTCCAGTTCCAGCTCCGGTGGTGGTCCGGCGCTGGGCTTGGCCGACGCGGGCAGGTCGCCTTCCCGCAGGGAATCTACCGCCTGGCCCAGTAGCCGTGAATACATGGCGAATCCCACCTCATCGATGGTGCCGCTCTGTGCTTCACCGAGCAGTTCCCCGGCACCGCGGATTTCCAGGTCGTGAGAGGCCAGCAGGAAGCCGGCTCCGAGTTCATCCAGGGCCTCGATGGCCTCCAGGCGCTTGGCGGCATCGCCCCGCAGCGACTTGCGGGGTGGAGTTAGCAGGTAGGCAAAGGCGCGGTGGTGGGAACGTCCCACCCGACCTCGCAGTTGGTGAAGCTGGGCGAGCCCAAAGCGGTCGGCGCGGTTGATGATGATGGTATTGGCGTTGGGGATGTCAATGCCACTTTCGATAATGGTAGTGCACAACAGCAGGCTAAATCGCTGGTGATGGAAATCGAGCATCACCTGCTCCAGGTCGCGTTCCCGCATCTGGCCATGGGCAATGCGCAATTCCGCTTCCGGCACCAGGGCGGCAAGCTGCTCGGCCATGCGTTCGATACTGCGTACCTCGTTGTGCAGAAAGAAAATCTGTCCGCCGCGACGGAGCTCCCGCAGGCAGGCCTCGCGCAGTGTGGCGTCGTTCCATTCGGTTACGAAGGTGCTGATCGCCAGGCGATTGTGGGGCGGCGTGGCGATGATGGAAAGATCGCGCAGGCCCGCCATGGCCATGTTGAGAGTTCGGGGAATGGGTGTCGCGGTGAGTGTGAGGATGTCTACCTCGCTGCGAAGCTTTTTGAGGCGTTCTTTCTGGCGAACGCCGAATCGGTGTTCCTCGTCGATGATCAGCAGGCCAAGGCGTTTGAATGCCATGTCCGCCTGCAACAGGCGGTGCGTTCCGACCACGATGTCCACGCGGCCGTCACGCAGGCCTTGCAGGACTTCGCGAACTTCGGCGGCGCTGCGAAAACGCGACAGGTGTTCCACCACCACCGCACGGCCCGCAAAGCGGTCACTGAAGTTGTTGAAATGCTGCTGGGTAAGCAACGTGGTGGGGGCCAGCAACGCAACCTGGTAGCCGCTCTCCACCGCGAGGAAACAGGCGCGCAGCGCGACTTCGGTCTTGCCAAAACCTACATCACCACAAACCAGCCGGTCCATGGGCCGCTCGGACTCCAGGTCGTCGAGCACTTCGGCGATGGCGCGCTCCTGGTCCGGGGTTTCCTCGAACGGGAATTCGGCGCGGAATGCCGCGTAGTTCTCATCCCGGGGGCTGAAAGCGCGGCCTTTGCGGGCCGCACGCAGGGCGTGCAGTTCCAGCAGCTCCGCAGCCACGTCGTGGGCGCTACGGCGGGCCCGGGCGCGGGCCTTTTCCCATTCGCGCCCCCCCAGGCGGTGCAGCGGGGTGTGTTCGCCGGATTGTACGCCGGTATAGCGGCTCAACCGCTCCAGCGCGAGGACCGGAACGTAGAGCTTGTCGCCGCCGTGGTATTCCACGCACAGGAATTCCGCCTCGATACCGGAGGCGGTAATGGTCGCCAGGCCCCGGTAGCGGCCGACACCGTGGTCTTCATGGACCACCGCGTCGCCAAGCTGCAACTGGGCAAGCGAACGGATGATGGCCTGGGGATCGCGGGCGCGTCGGTGGCGTCGTTGTGCTGCCCGCTCGCCGAAGATGCGCGCCTCGCAAAGAATCAGAATGGCGGAATCGCCAAGCACCATATCCTCGTCGAGGGTCGAGATTGCGATGCCTCGGCGAATGTCTCCATCCAGGAAATCCTGCCAGCGTTCCACCGGCGAGAGATCCACGCCGTGCCGCCCAAGAGCTTCGCGGAGCACTTCGTGGCGGCCGGCGGTCTCGCAGGTCAGCAGCACACGACCGGGCCAGTCCCGGAGTTGCGCCGCAAGCCGCGATGGGGCGTCGGCCGCTGCGCCCGCCGGGACCGGCGGTGCCAGGGTGCAATCCAGCGGGTGGGCCTCCGGGGCCAGTCCCGCCGGGCCGGTCAGGCAGGTCACCCTTGGACGGCCGCTGAGGGCAGCTTGCAACTCCTCGGCGCTCATCAGCATTGATTCGGGTGGCAGCAGCCGTCGGGTGCTGTCACCCACCAGTTGCTCGTAACGATGCCGGGTCAGGGCGTGAAATTCATGTACCGCCTGGTCCATGTCGTCCAGGCTGGCGATTGTGGTGTTGGCTGGCAGGTAGTCGAAGAGCGTGGCGGTTTCTTCGAAAAACAGCGGCAGGTAATACTCCAGGCCCGCCGGAGTGCCACCCTTGCTGACTTCCCGGTAGACGTCGCAGCGTTGCGGGTCGCCCTCGAACTGTTCCCGGTACCGCTGACGGAAGCCGCGCACCGCGTCGTCGTTGAAGGGGTATTCCCGTGCGGGTAATAATTGGACACGATCGAGGCGTTCGATGGAGCGCTGGGTTTCCGCATCGAA
This sequence comes from Gammaproteobacteria bacterium, assembly GCA_022340345.1. Classification (GTDB taxonomy): domain Bacteria; phylum Pseudomonadota; class Gammaproteobacteria; order HyVt-429; family HyVt-429; genus JAJDOE01. The sequence continues at coordinate 1,958 of JAJDOE010000024.1, read as the reverse complement.
GCTGCGAATGGACTCGATGCGGTCGTCGAAAAGTTCAATCCGCAGGGGCAGCCGGCTGCCCATGGGGTAAATATCCAGCAGACCGCCGCGTACCGCATACTCGCCACGGTCCATCACCTGGCCCGCATGCCGGTAGCCAGCGTGGTCCAGGCGAGACCGGAAATCACCGAGGTCGAGAACATCACCACTGGAAAGAAGCAGCACGTGGGCATCAATGAAGCGGCGCGGCGCGAGCCGCTGCAGCAGCGTGCCCACGGCAGTGACCAGTACGCCACGCGCCAGATCGGGCAGGCGGTACAGAATGGAGAGGCGTTCGGAAATCAGGTCCGGGTGCGGGGCGAAACGATCGTAGGGCAAGGACTCCCAGTCGGGAAACAGCCCCGGCGCCAGTTCCGGAGGCAGGAACGCGCCCAGGCGCTGCTCGAGCTGGCGGGCGGCGCGAACGTGGGGCGCCAGTACCAGCAACGGCCCGGGCAATCCCTGGGCGAGGCGCGCCAGTGCCAGCGCGTGACCACTGGCTACCGGGGCCACCCAGCGGGAGTGGCCCCCCGGTCCGGGGGATGGCGGTTGGAGTGCGCTGGTGGTGCGGCGCTGCTTTGGGCTGACTGGCATCGGGGGGCGGCATTCTATCCAGCGTCCGGCCCGGGGGGAACCGCGTGAGCGCCGCCGGGGCTCCGGACCGGTACTGGGCATTGGTTCCGGCGGCAGGTACCGGCCAGCGCATGGGGGCCGACCGGCCCAAGCAGTACCTTCCCCTGGCCGGCACTACGGTGCTGGGGTTTACCCTGGGGCGATTGCTGGCGCACCCGCCGCTGGAGGCGGTGCAGGTGTGCCTGGCCAGCGGGGACAGCTGGTGGGGCCAAAAGGAGCCCGCGGCAGACCCGCGGCTGCTGGCCCCGGCCCCGGGTGGCGCACAACGCTACGAAACGGTTCTCAATGGTTTGCATGCCCTGGGCGCCGCCGGGGCCGCGGCTCGCGACTGGGTGCTGGTACACGACGCGGTACGGCCCTGCGTGACCGGAACCGATCTGGATCGCCTGCTGGCGGCCCTGCCGGGCAGTGATGGCGCATTGCTGGCGGCACCGGTGGCCGATACCCTGAAACGCGCGGACCCGGTCGGGCGGGTTTCGGAAACCGTGGATCGGAAAGGGCTGTGGCGGGCGCTGACTCCCCAGGCATTCCGGCTGGCGGAACTGGTCGCCGCGCTGGAGGCGGTGCGCGAGGCGGGGGCGGTGGTGACCGACGAGGCACAGGCCATGGAACGCGCCGGACTGGCGCCGGCGCTGGTTGAGGGGCGTGGTGACAACATCAAGATCACGCTGCCCGCGGACCTCGCCATGGCGGAAGAAATCATCAGGCAACAGGAGCTGCAGGCATGAGAATCGGTCACGGTTTCGACGTTCACCGCTTTGTCGCGGGGCGGCCGCTGGTGCTGGGCGGGGTGACCGTGCCCCATACACAGGGCCTGGACGGGCACTCGGACGCGGACGTGGTGCTGCATGCGCTGTGCGACGCGCTGCTGGGCGCCGCCGGGCTGGGCGACCTGGGACGGCATTTTCCGGATAGCGATCCGGAATACGCGGGAATCGACAGCCGCAAGCTGCTGCGCCAGGTGGCCTCCCTGCTCGGCGCCGCCGGCCACGACGTACATAACGTGGATATCACCATTGTGGCCGAGGCACCACGACTGGCGCCGCATACGGAAGCCATGCAAAAGAACATTGCGGCGGATATCGGCGCCGGTGGCCGGGTCAACGTGAAGGCGACCACCAGCGAGGGCCTGGGATTTACCGGTCGGGGGGAGGGGATTGCCGCCTGGGCGGTGGTGTTATTGAGTGATGAAGCGCCGTGAGCGTATTCTGCAGCGAATGAGGAATACGGGAAAACAAAAGGAAGCGCGGCTCCGGAATGAGTCCCCGACAACGCACAAGCTGATTGAAAGTCCCTTTCCTCACGTG
>JAJDOE010000012.1 GCA_022340345.1 Gammaproteobacteria bacterium | reverse complement strand
TGGTGCCGGACAAGGCCCTGGCCTTTGGCGAGATCTTCCGCGTGCTGAAGCCCGGTGGGCGTATCCAGATCTCGGATATCATCATCAACACCAATACCGAAGCGCTCGAGAAGAGCAAGACCAATCCGCGCTTGTGGGCGGAATGCATCGTCGGCGCCCTGCAGGCAGACCTGTACAAGCAGACTTTCGTGGATGCAGGTTTCGCCGACGTAGTGGAGCACCGGCGCAGCGATTACTTCGGGCAAAGCAGCAACGAAGCCACCCGCAAGATCGCCGCGAGCTTCACCGCCGAAAGCATGACCCTTTCCGCGCGCAAGCCCTGAGAGCGCGGCGTATCCGGACCGTTCCCGCGGGAACCCCGGGTCTCTTGGCAAACCCCGCTATGGACCGGAACCGGATGTGCGCCGGAGCAAATGGATGGCGGATTGGTTGCGATGGGCAATGCCGATGGCCTTGCCGGGCGCCGCCGGTGGGTGCTTTGGCAGTTCGTTTGTTCTCGGACCGCTGGCCGGCATCGCGCCTGCCGGCTACTTCAGTGCATCCAAAGCCGCCTTGCGCGCCGCTTCGAATTCATCCCCCGCCCGCCACTCGGGAAGACCGTCCTGCTCCGCGACGATCAGCCCGGCAAGGAAGCCGAGTTGGGCGTCTTCAATTACGCCTTCGAAATTCCAGTTCGCGCGCAGGTGGTCGGAGGGCTGGTGGTAGTGTTTCTTTTCCCAGGCGACGAAGCCGTTTTCTTTCGCCCATCCGGGGGGGTGATTGCGGTAGTCCGTGCCCACGCGCATGTAGACCGCAGGCACGCCAATCCTGGCGAAGTTGAGCTGGTCGGAGCGGTAGAAAAACCCGCGGTCCGGGTAATTGTCCGCGAATACCTTGCGGTCCTGGAGCCCCGCCACGTAGTCCACGATTTCGCTCATGGACGACTTGCCATATCCCACGTAGATCACGTCGCGGGTGCGGCCCCAGATGTTGCCGGTATCGTAGTTGATGTTGGCGGCGATGCGCCCGGGCTCAAAGGTGGGGTTGCTGGCATAGTGCTTTGAGCCCAGCAGGCCCTGTTCCTCGGCGCCCACCAGCGCGAACAGCACCGAGCGCCGCGGTGGGTGGGGCAGGGCGGTATAGGCTCGAGCGATCGCCAGTACCTCGGCTACCCCCAGCGCGTTGTCCCGGGCGCCGTTGTAAATCCGGTCGCCCTGGTCATCCGGTGTTCCGATCCCCAGGTGATCGTGGTGGGCGGTATACACGACCACTTCATTTTTCAGTTTCTCGTCGCTACCCGGAAGCAGCCCCAGCACATTGCCGGTAGTGATACGGGTCAACTCGTTGTGCAGGGCGAAGCCGGTGTGGATGCCCAGGGGTACCGGACGGAAATCCCGCTCGCGCGCCCGGGTCCGCAATTCGTCCAGTGATTGGCCGGCAAGTGCGAACAGCTTGGTAGCCGCCGCATCTGTGACCCAGGCCGCTACCTGAATGCGCGGTTCGTCTCCCGCCGGAAGTTCAAACTGCGGCCCGCTCCAGGAACGTTGCACCACCTGCCATGGGTAGCCCGCGGAGGACGTGGTGTGAATGATGATCGCTCCGGCAGCGCCCTGGCGGGCGGCCTCTTCGTACTTGTAGGTCCAGCGTCCGTAGTATAACCGCCGCTTGCCGCCAAACAGGTTTTCGTCCCAGTCGGGGTCATTGTTCAGCATGACCAGCACCTTGCCCCGGAGGTCGGTGCCCTTGTAATCGTCCCAGTCGAATTCCGGGGCGCGGATGCCGTAGCCGACAAATACCAGCTCGGCGTCGCGCAATTCCGCGAGTGGCGCCTGTACGCCGCTGGCGGCAATGAAATCTCCCCAACGGTCCAGTTCCAGTTTGAGTTCGCTGCCGCGGAATTGCCACGAATCCGGAACGGTCGCATTGACTCCGACCATCGGGAATTCCTGCTGCCAGCCATCCGGGGCGCCGGGCTGCAGCCCCAGCGCCTGCAGGCGAGCGGCAATCATCTGCCGCGCCAGACGATCGCCGGCGGTGCCAGGCTGGCGCCCTCCCAGCAGGTCATCGGCGAGGATGGCTACGGTTGGGCGTAGCCCCTCGCTGGTGATCGTGTCGGCGGCCTGTCGCGCGCCCTCGGGCAGCGAGAACTCCGCGGCGGACGCGGCGGGCAGAAAGAGGAAAAAGCTCAGAAAAAACAGCAATTGTCCCGACATGGCATATCCCCGGTGGCGGCTGCACGGAAGCATGTGCTCAATAATACCGGGAAAGTGGTCGTGAATCGGCGCGCAAGGCTTCCAACCGCGGGTATCGGGGTTGCGTCGCCGGATCGTTGTTCCCAGGCGGTTCCGGATCGATGCGGGATGCCCGGCCGCGCAGCGAGTGACGGCGCCGGTTGCCGTTGGACTGGAGGAGAACGAGGCGCTGGCAGCGAAATCGCTATGGGGCGTCGCGGTCGTGGCTCTCCAGAACCTGTCCCACGGTTTGCACGATCCTGCGGGCACGATAGTCGGCCAACCGCTCGGGAGGGAAATGCTGCGACTGGTACTCAGCCGCCACCATGTCCGAATCGGATAAGGTTGCCCATCGCCGCCAATGCACGGCAGCAAATTTCTGGTCGGAATTTTCGGTCTGTTCCAGGTGATGGCGAATCGTGTTCACTTTTGCGGAAAACTTCTCGAGCGTTGTGAAGGGAAAGTGCACCAACGCTAGGTCGGTGGCGATCGATCTGCGAACCTCCTGATCACAATCTACGCCATGAAATCCCTGGTGGACGAAGCGGACATCGCGTACCCGGCTCATGAATTTGGGCGCCACGGCGTACTCAATCCAGCGAAGATCGGGAATGCTGAGAAAAATTCGTTCGTTTTGTGGTTTGGGTTGCGCGAATACTTCCTGCTGCAGCATTTCTTCGTGGCTTAGCATCCGGCCGGATTTGTCGGGAAGTGGTTGGTTCTTTGGAACGGCGTTGTAACGCGGCACGGTGATCACGTCGCTTGTGATCGCGTCGCCGATGGAATCCAGCGTTCCGCTACGGGGCGCCCAGAATTCATCCAGGTCGGAAAACAGGCACCAGTCGGAATCAAATTCTTCGAATGCCCGCCGATAGGCTCTGAGGCGGTAGTCCGCCAGGGCGTGAAGGCGGTCCGGCGTGTCGGCAATGTCCGATTCGAATACCCGGACATTCTCCTGTTCGGCAACCGCCATCAGGCGATCGCGATCTTCGCCAGAGGTTCCCCGGTCCGCAACCAGGAAATTGTTCACACCAATCGTGCGGTGGTAACTGATATTGGCGATCAGCATTTCAATGTCGTCGATCACCTGGAGAAACGAAGTTATGTTCACGGCGAGGGAATCGGGCTTGCGCCCGTACTAGGAAGGATCGCCGGGTTCGGCTTTCGTTGGTTGGCGGGATTTTATGCGTTCGACGCAGCGCCGGAATCTCGCATGGGCTGCGAGTTCCCGCTTGGGTAACTGATCATAGCCGTCCTTGTCCCAGGGCTCGCGTGGCGCCAGGTGTTGACGGAGTGCGTCCATGTCCAGTTCCTGGCGCGACTCCGGAACGTATCCCAGGGCAGACATGGGTTTCTCGCAAACGGACTCCACGTATTGAATCTCCTGCCACGTCAGTTCCGTGCGGTACTTGCCGGAGTTGGAACGAATCACGGGGCGCGCCAGGTTGCGCCACGCAGCGAGCCTGCGGGCGTCATCGCGGGCCGATTCGTGCAGGTGAAAGTCCAGCATGGCACGCGAAAATTCAATCCCCAGGAATTTGCAGACCTGGCCCAGCTCGCCGGATGGATCGGCCAGCAGATTCTCGTATTTGACGGTCATCATTCGATGGTCGGCCGCCAGATTGGCGGAGAGATCCAGAAGCTGCTGCTGTTCATCGTTCCATATGGATGCGGCCCGCATGATCCCGCCGCGCAACCCAGCGGTATTTTTCCATGACAAGGCCATGTCCCGCGGATCTCGCACCAGGTACACATATTTCGCGAGAGGAAATTCCTTTTTCAGAAACTCCACATAGTTATAGGCCTGGTGTGCCTTGATGAATAACCGCGTTTTCCCCTGGCACCGCATTTCGGCGGTGAAAATCTCGCGCAGGATTTCACCCAGCGAACGTCGGCTCAGTGCCTTTTTCAGGCCTTTTATGGTTGGGTTGCACTGCCATTTCCCGAACCCCGCGGCATGCAGGGCTACTGCATCCCCCACCAGCGCATGCCAGTTCGCCGCCTGGCCAAGATCACCGTATACCGGAAGATTTGGCGCCAGGGTCGGAAACAAGTGAGTCGGCGACGGCGCGCAGACATCCGCATGCGCACCCAGCAGTCGCAAAAAAAGGTTGCTTCCTGAACGTTCCGACGACAACAGGAAGGAATAGAGGTTGGAATTGTCGGCTTGGTCGGCCATTCGCTTCAAACGGATTGCCACGCTATCCGGTGTTCGCGGCGGCCGGCGTACGATAGGCCGGAAAATAGGCAGATTGCCGGACGCCACGATCGCGACAAAGACGGTGGTAGAGATCCGTATTCAGGATTTTTCCGCCCACAAACGATCGCCTGGTTTCACTGCACCAACCCTGTTTGAACCGGCTGAGTCCGTCGTCCGGGTTGTCCGTAATTCCGGTATTGCTGCCGAAGTCGAGGTATCGGGCTCGGCCGGAAAAATGATCCAGGGCAAAGGCATACATGCCGTGAATAATATTTTTCGCTCTGCCTTCTTCGGTGACACCCAGATGGTGGGCGTAGACCCGTTCCTCCACAGTTAGGAAACAGGCCATGGCATGGGTTTGCCCGGCGTCGGTTGCCTCGAATACCGTCATGCCCGGGACCTGTAATTGCGCGGCGATGATTTCACGGGTCCAGAACAGTTTGCGCACACCCCGGTTTTCGAACATGGAGCGAAGCAAATCCCACAGAAGCTGTGGCCGGGCGCTCGATGGGGGGATGCTGCGGAACTCAAATTGATTCCAGGCGCGCGTAGCGAGCTTTCGGGAACTGCGCCGGGCAAACTTGCGCCAGGGTTCATCGAGCAATGCAACGTAATGGGTTTTGAACGGTCGGATGACATCAAAACTTCGTAAGTCCCGTTCGATATGGCTATCGTCAAATGGATCGGTGCGCAGGTAGAGACTTGCGAACCGTGCTGTATCAATGTCTTCCAGATCCGATTCAATCGCGGCGGCGTCACGGCATACGAACATTGGATAGGGATTGGCCAGGTCCTCGATGGCTCCGTCGTCGATAGAGCGGCGCAACACCCAACCGCCACAATTTTCGAGAAAGATCACGCCGGGGTTGTCTGTGAAGGACCGGGCGTACCGGGAATGCTGGTAGCCAGTCGTCATCGCGAGCCGGCTTTCCTATGGCAGGGTGGGCGGAGCGGCGCGACCATCGGGTTACGAAGCCGGGGAATGGACTAAGGACTTGCAGCGAGGGGGTTGGCCAGCAATAGAACTCCACTTTTCCATGGACCCGCCCACGAACCTCATTGGTCGGGGTGAGAGGATTCGAACCTCCGGCCCCTGCCTCCCGAAGGCAGTGCTCTACCAGGCTGAGCTACACCCCGAATCGTGAAGCGGTCAGCTGGGCCGCTCGATCGCGAATTCCGCAAGTTCCTCCAGGGCCTTGCGGTAGGACGAGGCGGGTAAATCCGCCAGGGCGTCCCGGGCCCGGGTGCTGAAGTCCCGGGCGAGCGCGGAAGTGTACGCAAGCGACCCGGTTGATTCAACGATTGCGCGAACCTCGGCGAAACGGTCCCCGCGGCTGCCTTCGATGGCATCCCGCACCAGCGATACCTGCGAGGGGGTGCCGGTGCGCATGGCGTGGATCAGCGGCAGGGTCGGGTTGCCCTCCGCGAGGTCGTCCCCGGCGTTCTTTCCCAGCGTTTCGCCATCGCCACTGAAATCCAGCACGTCGTCGATGAGCTGGAAGGCCATCCCCAGGTTCAGGCCGTACTCCGCCAGCGCCTTTTCGTGGCTGGCCGGCCCGCCGGCCAGTACCGCGCCCAGCTGGGCAGCGGATTCGAACAGTTTGGCCGTCTTGCAACGGGCCACCTCCAGGTGGCGCTCCTCGCTGGTGTCCGGGGAATTGTGGTTCAGTAGCTGCATTACCTCGCCCTCGGCGATGGTATTGGTGGTGTCCGCCAGAATCTGCATCACCCGCATGCGCTCCAGCGCCACCATCAGCTGAAAGCTGCGGGAGTAGAGAAAATCTCCCACCAGCACACTGGCGGCGTTGCCCCATACGCCGTTGGCGGTGGATTCACCCCGGCGCCGGTCGGACTCGTCCACCACGTCGTCGTGCAGCAGGGTCGCGGTGTGGATGAATTCCACGATGGCCGCCAGCTGCACGTGCTGCTGACCCTCGTACCCCGCGGCGCGGGCCGCCAGCAGTACCACCAGCGGGCGCAGGCGTTTTCCGCCCAGACCCGTTATATAGGTACCGATTTGCCGGATCAGCACCACCTCCGAATCGAGGTGCTGGTGGATACAGGCATCCACCGCCTGCATATCCGGGCCCACCAGCGCGCGGATGGCGCCCAGATCGACGGATACCGGGGTAGCCGGCAGGGCGGTGGAGGACATGGGCGGGCAGGCAATCCTGTAATAAGTGTGTGGGTTTTAGGGGCTGGCGGGTCAGGATGCCGGGAAGCCTGTGAAACTGCAACCAGACCGGGAAGGCGGCTTTGACGGGCGTTTGACCCGGCCTGTGGGCGTCTATAGAATCCCGCGCTTCCGGTCCATGGTGCGACCGGTTTTCCTTGGAGTTTCAATGATGTATGCAGTTGTCCAAAGCGGCGGCAAGCAGTATCGCGTTGCGGTCGGCGACGTCCTGAAAGTGGAGTCTCTGCAGGCGGAGCCAGGTGCGAGCGTGGATCTGGAAAAGGTCCTGCTGGTGGCCGACGGCGACAAGCTGGAGGTCGGTGCGCCGTACCTCGAAGGCACGAAGGTGACGGCCACCGTCCGTGCCCACGGTCGCGCCCCCAAGATTCACATCATGCGTTTCCGGCGCCGCAAGAACTCGCGCACGCGCACCGGGCATCGGCAGAATTTCACCGAGCTGGAGATCACCGCCATCGGTGGCAAAGGCGCGAAAAAGGCGGCCGCGAAGAAGGCGGCCCAACCCGACGAGGAATAGAGCATGGCGCACAAAAAGGCAGGCGGCAGTTCGCGGAACGGTCGCGATTCAGTTTCCAAACGGCTGGGCATCAAGCGCTTCGGCGGGCAACAGGTGCTGGCTGGTAACATCATCGTGCGCCAGCGCGGATCCACCTTCCATCCGGGCCGGAACGTCGGCATGGGCAAGGATTTCACCTTGTTCGCCACCGCCACCGGGGAGGTGAAGTTCCACACCCAGGGGCCGAAGAACCGAAAGTTCGTCAGCATCCTGGCGGACTGAATCGGCCGAAGCCGGGTCCGAATACCCCAACCCCGCTTCGGCGGGGTTTTTTTTGCACAATGAGCCAAGGCAATGCGATTCGTTGACGAGGCCCCGATCACGGTCAGCGCCGGACACGGGGGCGACGGCTGCTTGAGCTTCCGGCGGGAGAAGTACATTCCTCGTGGAGGCCCGGATGGTGGTAACGGTGGCCGCGGCGGCAGCGTGCTGCTGGTGGGCGATCCGGGACTCAACACGCTGGCGGATTTTCGTTTCACCCGCCAGTTTCGCGCCGTGGCCGGCAAGGGTGGTATGGGTCGTGATCGCAGCGGCCGGAGCGGCGACGACCTGGTAATCCCCGTGCCGCTGGGAACCGCGGTCTACGATTTGAGCACCGACGAACTCATCGGCGATGTCACCAGCGAGGCCGAACCGTTGCTGGTGGCGCGAGGTGGTGACGGTGGCTTCGGCAATGTGCATTTCAAATCCAGCGTAAACCGCGCACCGCGGCGGATAACCAAGGGATTTCCCGGGGAAGAGCGCCAGCTGCGCCTGGAACTGCGGGTGCTGGCGGACGTGGGCCTGTTCGGTTTTCCCAACGCGGGCAAATCCAGCCTGCTGCGAGCGGTATCCCAGGCGCGTCCCCGGGTGGCCGACTATCCCTTCACCACGTTGTATCCGGCCCTGGGCGTGGTACGCGTGGAGGCGACTCGCAGTTTTGTCATGGCCGATATTCCAGGGCTCATCGAGGGAGCCGCTGAAGGCGTGGGCCTGGGAATTCGATTTCTCAAGCACCTCAGCCGCACCCGGCTGATCCTGCAACTGGTGGCGCTGGAACCCGGCAAGAGCCCGGCGGAGCTGGCCGAGGGAGCCCGTACGCTGGTAAGGGAACTGGAGGCCTTCAGCCCGGTATTGCTGGAAACCACCCGCTGGCTGGTGATCAACAAGATCGACCTGGCGCCGGATTCCGAAGCACAGGCCGAGGCGGTGCGCACCGCGCTGGATTGGTCCGGTCCCCTGTTCTGTATCAGCGCCCTGAGCGGCGCGGGATGCCGCGAACTGAGCTACGCGATCATGCAGCACCTGGAGCGGGGAGAGGAGGAAGAGCCGTGAGCCGAACCCGGCTGACCAGCGCGCGCCGCTGGGTAATCAAGATTGGCAGCGCCCTTCTCACGGCCCGGGGCGCGGGCCTGGACCGGGCCGCGATCCGCGCCTGGGTGGATGAGATTGCGGCACTTTGCCGCTCCGGCCACGAAGTGGTGCTGGTGTCCTCCGGGGCGGTGGCCGAGGGCATCCAGCGACTGGGATGGGAACGCCGGCCGCGGGCCCTGTTCCAGCTACAGGCGGCCGCGGCGGTGGGACAGATGGGCCTGGTGGGGGAATACGAGTCCGCCTTTCAGCGTCATGACATGCGCACCGCCCAGGTGTTGCTGACTCACGAGGACCTGTCCGATCGCACCCGCTACCTGAATGCCCGAAGTACGCTGCGGGCGCTGCTGGACCTGGGGGTGGTGCCGGTCGTCAACGAGAACGACAGCGTCGTGACCGACGAAATTCGTTTCGGCGACAACGACACCCTGGCAGCGCTGGTAGCCAACCTGGTGGAGGCGGAAGTGCTGGTGATCCTCACCGATGTGGGTGGCTTGTATCCGCGGCCGCCGGGGGAGGGCGAAAACCCGGAACCCATCCCGGAAGCCCGCGCCGGCGACCCGGCCCTGGAAGCCATGGCCGGTGGAAGTGGTGTCCTGGGTCGTGGCGGCATGGTCACCAAGCTCGCCGCCGCCGGATACGCAGCCCGTTCCGGGGCAGCCACGGTGATTGCCAGCGGCCACGAGAAAGGCGTGCTGGGTCGCCTGGCCCGGGGCGACTCGCTCGGCACCTTGCTGGTGCCCGGTACCGGGCGAATGGCGGCGCGCAAGCAGTGGCTTGCGGGACACCTGAAACCGCGGGGCACGCTGGTGCTGGACGACGGCGCGGTGGGCGTACTCCGGAATTCCGGACGCAGCCTGTTGCCGGTGGGGGTGCTCTCGGTTAGCGGAGATTTCCGGCGGGGAGAAATGGTCCGATGCGTGGACGGGTCGGGAACGGCAGTGGCCAGCGGGCTGGTGAACTATGACGCCGGCGAAGTGCGACGCATTCAGGGGCAGTCCAGCGACCGGATCGGAGCGATTCTCGGTTACGTGGACGAGCCGGAACTCATCCACCGGGACAACATGGTGGTGTTGTAGCGGGGGATCGTCCGCCGAATACGCGTATCGCCGAAATGCCGTTCGCGTCCGCGACGGGGTTCGGGGTAGCGGCGAATTGAGTGGTGCTGCCGGGACGGCAGCCGGCGGAAGGCCTAGCCTTCCAGCGCGCGCAACCGGTTGTTCAGGCGGCCCTTGAGGCGCGCCGCGGTGTTGCGGTGCGTGATGCCCTTGGTGACCAGCTTGTCGATGCTGGAAGTCGCCTGACGGTACGCCGTGCCAGCGGCCTCACGGTCGCCCTCGTCGAGTTGTTTCAGGAACGATTTGATGGAGCTGCGCATGGCGGAGCGCAACGAGCGGTTGTGCAGGCGATGCTGGTCCGCCTGGCGGGCACGCTTGCGGGCTTGTAGGGTGTTGGCCAATCGAATTCCTCTCGAGCAGGGGGCGCTAAAGGCGCGAGACTATGCGGATTTTGGGGCGATTTGTCAAACCGCGGCGGTCCTTGCCCGCTGCCCCGGGGGCAGGAAAAAATGAATAAAAAACAATAGGATAAGGCCCCATGCTGAGATCCAATCCGCGTCCGCGGGGCGCTCCCCGGTGCCTTGGGCCGGCCACGCCGTTGCGGGCCGCGGCCGGGAGTCCGGCCAACCCGCGCGTGTTCCGCCTGCCGGGCCGGGCCGCCTGATGTCCCGGCGAATCCTCCAGTCCACCGTCGTCACCGGCGCCATGACCCTGCTGTCGCGCATCACCGGGTTGGTGCGCGACGTACTGTTCGCCAGCCTGCTGGGTGCCGGCGCCGGCATCGCGGCGGACGCCTTCTATGTCGCGCTTCGCGTGCCCAATTTCCTGCGGCGCATATTCGGCGAGGGAGCCTTTGCCCAGGCATTTGTGCCGGTGCTGGTGGAGTACCGCGAAGGCCACGAGGAAGAGACCCGGAACTTTGTTGCCGCCATGGGTGGCAGCCTGGGAGTGGTACTGGCCGGGGTTAGCCTGGTGGGGGTGCTGGCGGCTCCGCTGCTGATTTACGCGCTGGCGCCGGGCTTCGCCACGGACGCGGATAAATTCGATCTCACCGTTCGCATGCTGCGCATTACCTTTCCCTACCTGTTCTTCATCTCGCTGGTGGCCATGGCCTCCGGGATTCTCAACAGCTTTCATCGCTTCGGGGTACCCGCGTTCACACCGGTGCTGCTGAACATCTCGCTGATCCTGGCTGCCGTGGTATTCGCGCCGCACACCGGGGAACCGGTGATAGCGCTGGCGTGGGGTGTGTTCGCCGCCGGCGTTGCCCAGTTGCTGTTCCAGTTTCCGTTTCTGGCACGCCTGCACCTGCTGCGCTGGCCGCGGCCGGCATTCCGCGACCCGGGAGTAAAACGGGTCTTCCGGCTGATGGTGCCCGCGATTTTCGGCAGTTCCGTGGCCCAGGTGAACCTGCTGGTCAACACGCTGCTGGCCTCGTTCCTGGTTACCGGTAGCGTTTCCTGGCTGTATTACTCGGATCGCCTGATGGAGTTCCCGCTGGGGGTGTTCGGTATTGCCCTGGCGACGGTGATGCTGCCCAGCCTGTCGCGTGCCCATGCCCGCGGCGGTGCGGACGAATTTTCCCGGTTGCTGGATTTTTCCCTGCGCTGGTGTGTGCTCATCGCCCTGCCGGCGACCGTGGGACTGGTGCTGCTGGCGCCCTCGCTGGTCACTACCCTGTTCCAGTACGGCGCTTTCGGAGTGCATGACGTGGAGATGTCGGCACGGGCGCTGGTGGCCTTCGCTCTCGGCCTGCCTGCCTTCATCCTGGTGAAATTGCTGGCGCCGGGCTTTTTTGCTCGCCAGGATACCCGTACCCCGGCGCGGTTCGCGGTGTACACCGTGCTGGTGAACATCGGCCTGTCGCTGCTGCTGGTGGGCCCGCTGGGCCACGTGGGCCTGGCGCTGGCGATCTCCGTGGCGGCGGTGGTGAATTGCGCGCTGCTGTATCGGCGCCTCCGCCGGGACGGTACCTACCAGCCGCAGCCGGGCTGGACCATCTTCATCGCGCGGGTTGCGCTCGGTTGCGTGCTGATGGGCCTGACGTTGTGGTGGTTTGCCGGCGTGGCGTCGGACTGGCTGTTGCTGGATGTCTGGGGTCGCGTCACACGCCTGGCGTTACTGGTCGCTGGCGGGGGCGTGGTCTATGCTGTTTCCCTGTTAGTCGCCGGGATTCACCCAAGGCAACTGGTGTTGTCCGGCGTCGAGCTTGGCGAGGATTGATGAACGGAGTTACCCAGATCGCTTCTGCCAGCCAGTCCCGGGTCTTTACCCTGGCAGAGGCGGAAGAATTGTTTCCGCTGGTGCGGAGAATCACCGGCGAGGCCCAAAGCGAGCTGGAGCCGGTGCGACAACGCCTGGAGCAGATCGCCGGAGGCACCGCCGCCTTCGGGGAGGCGGAACGCCGCTACGAGGAGCTGGTGCGCCGCTGGGTGAGTAAGATGGAAAGGCTCGGGCTGGTGGTGCAGGGGCTGTGGCTGGTGGATTTCGATACCGGAGATGGCTACCTGTGCTGGAAATACCCGGAATTGCACCTGGGTCATTACCACGACTACCAGGACGGGTTTAGCGGTCGGCGGCCGCTGGTGGAAATCATCGAGGAACAGGACCCGGACTGGGCACAGCCCCAGTAAAGACGGCTGAAATCCGGGCCTGCTTGCGGGTTGCGGTGCGCTAGATTCCCGGCGGCGGCGCGTGTAGGCTTGCCCCGCTCGCTTTTTCCACGAGTTCAAACTCCTATTTCTGACCGGTACAGCACGCGGCGATGGAACTGATTCGCGGCCTCGTCAATCTTCGCCCCTCGCACCGTGGCTGCGTGGCCACCATCGGCAATTTCGATGGCGTCCACCTGGGGCACCAGGCGGTTATCGGGCAGTTGGCGCTGCAATCCGACGCCCTGTCGGTACCCTCCACGGTAGTGACCTTTGAGCCCCAGCCGCGGGAGTATTTCAGCCCGAATGACACGCCGGCACGGCTTTCGCGCCTGCGCGAGAAACTCCAGGCGTTGCGCCGCTACGCGGTGGATCGGGTGTTGCTGCTTCGTTTTGACCAGCGCCTGGCTACCCAGCCGGCGGATGCCTTCGTGGAGCAGGTTCTGGTACAGGGCCTGGGCCTGCGGTACCTGGTGGTGGGGGACGATTTCCGCTTCGGGCGTGGCCGCGAGGGTAGCTTTGCAAGCCTGCGTGCCGCTGGCGAACGGCACGGGTTCCCGGTGGTAAACATGAGCAGTTTCCAGGTGGATGGCGTGCGGGTGAGCAGCACCGCGGTGCGCGAGGCGCTGGCAGCGGGAGACATGCAAGGTGCGGAGCTGCTGTTGGGGCGCCCCTACCGGATTTGCGGGCGGGTTGCCCACGGCGACCGTCGTGGCCGGGAGATCGGCTGGCCCACCGCCAACCTCCATCTGCACCGCCGCCGGTCGCCGGTGGCCGGGGTGTTCGCGGTGGAGGTATTTGGCATCGAGGGCGAACCGCTACGGGGCGTGGCCAACGTGGGGACTCGCCCGACCGTAGGTGGAACCCGCACGTTGCTGGAGGTGCACCTGTTCGGATTTTCACGGAATATCTACGGTGAGCACCTGAACGTGGATTTCCTGCACCGGATTCGTGCGGAAAAGCGTTTCGATTCCCTGGAGGCGCTCAAGACGCAGATTGCCGCCGACGGTGCAGCGGCACAGGAATTTTTTGACCAACTGGATCGCCATGACTGACTACAAGGCCACACTGAATCTTCCGGTAACCGAATTTCCCATGCGCGCCAATCTGGCCCAGCGGGAACCCGCGATGCTGGCACGCTGGCAGGAGCTGGATATCCACGCTCGCCTGCGCGAGACCCGCGCCGGCGCGCCACGCTTCGTGCTCCACGACGGACCGCCCTACGCCAACGGCGACATTCATATCGGGCATGCGCTTAACAAGATTCTCAAGGACATCATTGTAAAGGTGCGTTCCCTGGATGGCATGGACGCTCCCTACGTGCCCGGCTGGGACTGTCATGGCCTGCCCATCGAACACCAGGTGGAGAAGAAGCAGGGCAAAGCCGCGCGTAAGGACCCGGTGGCGTTTCGCGCGGCCTGTCGTGAGTACGCTGCCACCCAGGTGGCCCGGCAGAAGGAGGACTTCATTCGGCTTGGGGTATTCGGCGATTGGGAGCATCCCTACCTGACCATGGACCCGCAGACCGAGGCCGGCATCATCCGCGCACTGGGCGAGGTGTACGCCAAGGGGTACCTGTACCAGGGCCTGATGCCGGTGTACTGGTGCGCGGACTGCGGCTCCGCCCTGGCGGAGGCGGAGGTGGAATACGAGGACAAGACCTCGCCCACCATCGACGTGCTGTTCCCGGTGGTGGACGCGGCGGCTTTTGGCGAGCGCTGTGGCGTCAGCGCCGATGGCGCCCCGGGCATCGTGATCTGGACCACCACGCCGT
Organism: Gammaproteobacteria bacterium; assembly: GCA_022340345.1. Classification (GTDB taxonomy): domain Bacteria; phylum Pseudomonadota; class Gammaproteobacteria; order HyVt-429; family HyVt-429; genus JAJDOE01. Next base: position 4,602 of record JAJDOE010000012.1, on the reverse strand, counting down.
GGACGCTGCCCGCCAACCGCGCCGTGGCGCTGCATCCCGACCTGGCCTACGTGGTGGCGCGGGTGGAGCGGGATGGCGAGGTGCTGTTGCTGCTGTTGGCGGAGGCGCTGGCGGACGCCTGCCTTTCCCGCTATGGCTTCGCCGGGGCGCAGATCGTGGGCCGCTGCACCGGGCGCGATCTGGAAGGACTGGCGCTGCGACATCCCTTCGAGGACTTCCAGGTGCCGGTGATCCTCGGTGATCACGTCACTACCGAGGCTGGCACCGGTGCGGTGCATACCGCTCCGGGTCACGGCCAGGAGGACTTCATCGTCGGCCGGAATTACGACCTGGAGGTGGCAAACCCGGTGGGGGACGACGGCCGCTTTACCGAGGCGGCACCCCGCTTCGCCGGACTGAAGGTGTTCGATGCCAACGATGCGGTGATCGATACCCTGCGCGAGGCGGGTACCCTGCTGCATGCCGGGCGCCTGGAGCACTCCTATCCCCATTGCTGGCGTCACAAGACCCCGGTGATTTTCCGGGCCACTCGCCAGTGGTTTATCAGCATGGATTCCACCGGGCTGCGCCAGGCGGCGCTGGAAGAAATTGCCAGGACCCGCTGGCTGCCGGAATGGGGCGAGGCGAGAATTCGCGGCATGGTGGAGAACCGGCCGGACTGGTGCGTATCCCGGCAGCGCAGCTGGGGAACACCGCTGACCCTTTTCGTGCACCGGGAAACCGGGGAGCCGCATCCGGAAAGCGTTCGCCTGATCGAGGAGGTGGCGCGGCGGGCGGCAGAGGGCGCCGGGGTCGAGGCCTGGTTCGGGCTCGATCCGGAGGACTTGCTGGGCTCCGAGGCTGCCGAGTATCGCAAGGTAAGCGACATTCTCGACGTGTGGTTCGACTCCGGTGTGACCCACGCCTGCGTGCTCGACCAGCGTGCCGAGCTCGGCCGTCCGGCGCAGTTGTACCTGGAGGGTTCAGACCAGCATCGCGGCTGGTTCCAGTCCTCGCTGCTTTCTTCGGTCGCCATGCGTGGCAAGGCCCCGTACGAAGCGGTGCTGACCCATGGCTTCACGGTGGATGCCCGCGGCCACAAAATGTCCAAGTCCCGCGGCAACGTGGTTGCACCGCAGAAAGTCATCAAGTCGCTGGGTGCGGACGTGCTGCGCCTTTGGGTGGCGGCAACCGACTACCGGGGCGAGATGAGCATCTCCGACGAGATCCTCAAGCGCACTGCGGACACCTACCGACGGCTGCGAAATACGGCACGCTTCCTGCTCGGCAACCTGCACGGCTTTGACCCGGGCCAGCATTCGGTGTCCGTGGATGAGCTGGTGGAGATCGAACGCTGGGCGCTGGTGCGCACGGCGGATGTCCAGGCCCAGGTCTGCGAGGCCTACGACAGTTACAATTTTCACCGCGTCTACCAGCTGATGCACCAGTTCTGCATCGTGGACATGGGCGGATTTTACCTGGACGTGCTCAAGGACCGGCTGTACACGGCGCCCACGAACAGTCACGCGCGGCGATCCGCGCAGACGGCCATGTTTCATATCCTGGAGGCCATGACTCGCTGGCTGGCGCCGGTACTCAGCTTTACCGCCGACGAAATCTGGCAGCACATGCCGGGCCAACGCGGCGAGAGCGTATTCCTGGAGACCTGGTACCAGGCGCCACTGCCCGCGGACGCGGAGGCCCTGCGCGCCGACTGGGCCACGGTGCAATCGGTTCGCGAGGTGCTGGCCGGGCCGCTCGAGGCATTGCGCAACCAGGGCACCATTGGCTCCTCACTGGATGCGGACGTGGACCTGTACTGCGAGGCGGATACCTTCCGGACCTTGTTGCGTATCGAGCCGGAGTTGCGCTTTGCCTTCATTACCTCCACGGCCTGCCTGCATCGCTACGAAGACCGGCCTCCGGAAGCGGGGCTGCACGACGGGTGGAACCCCGCCAGCGAGGAAAAACTGGCCAGCGTGGTGCGTGCGTCCGCCGCGGCCAAGTGCGTACGGTGCTGGCACCGTCGCGAGGACGTGGGGCAGGACGCCGGGCATCCCGAGTTGTGTTCGCGCTGCGTAACCAACGTTGACGGACCCGGAGAGCAGCGGCGTTTCGCCTGAGCATCGCGTGATGCGGATTTCCGATTGGATTGCGCTCGTTGCCTGGCTGGCGGCGGACCAGCTGAGCAAACTGTGGGTGCTGTCCCAGGCCAGCCTGCCGCTGGCGGTAACGCCCTTTTTCAACGTGGTGCTGTCCCACAACCCGGGCGCCGCCTTCGGTATGTTCAGCGAAGGCAGCGGCTGGCAGAACCTGTTTTTTGTCGCCGTCGCGGTAATCATCAGTGCGGTCATCCTCTGGTACCTGTTTCGCATGCCGCGGGAGGAACGGCAGGTACGGGTGGCGCTGGTGATGATCCTGGCCGGGGCCCTCGGCAACCTGGTGGACCGGCTGCGATTTGGCGCGGTGGTGGATTTTGTCGACTTGCATGCGGCGGCCTGGCACTGGTTTACCTTCAACGTGGCGGATATCGCCATCAGCGTCGGCGCCGCGTTGCTGGTAGCGGACGCCTTTGGCTGGCGGTTGTTGCGGGCGCGCCGGACATGAGCACCGAACCGGTGATCGCCCCGGGAAGCCGGGTGCGCATGCACTACCGGCTGATGCTTCCGGATGGCAAGCAACTGGCCGGAAGTGGCGAGGAGCCGGAACTGATTACCATGGGCGACGGCACCCTGGTGGAAGGCCTGGAGGCGCTGCTCATGGGGCTTTCGGCTGGCGCGCATGCGCAATGGGACTGCGGCGCTAAGGACATGATCTACGGCTGGACCGACGAAGAACTGGTGCAGACCATGTCGCTGGAGGAGTTTCCGGAGGAGATGGATCTCACCCCGGGCAACGTGGTGCTGTTCAACAGTCCGGGCGGAACCGAGGTGCTGGGGGTAATCGAGTCCGTGCAGGACGGCTCGGTATGGGTGGACTTCAACCACCCGCTTAGCGGCCGGGATTTCCGCTTCGAGGTGGAGATCCTGGAGGTGGAGCCTCCGGGATAGCGGATGGCAAACCGGTCGTCGCTCCGGCGTGCCGGGTCTGTCTGGCTCCGGGCCGATCGGCCAATCGGCGGCGGACCTTTGGCCGGCGATCCACTACAATCCCCGGCATGAAAGTGCTGCTCGCCAACCCCCGCGGATTCTGTGCCGGTGTCGACCGCGCCATCGAGATTGTCGAGCGCGCGCTGGAGGCATTTGGCGCACCCATCTACGTGCGCCACGAGGTGGTCCACAACCGTTTCGTGGTGGAGCGCCTGCGCCAGGCCGGCGCGGTGTTCGTCGATCAGCTGGAGGAAATTCCCGACGGTGCTACCGTGATCTTCAGCGCCCACGGGGTCTCGCGCGCCGTACGCGAGAAGGCCGCGCGCCGTGACTTGCGCGTGTTCGACGCCACCTGCCCGCTGGTCACCAAGGTGCACATCGAGGTAGCCCGCCATCACCGTGACGGTATCGAGTGCGTGCTCATCGGGCATGCCGGTCACCCGGAGGTGGAGGGCACCATGGGCCAGGCCGGCAGCGACATCTATCTGGTGGAAACGCCCGAGGACGTGGACAGCTTGCAGGTGCGCAACCCGGAAAAGCTGTCCTATGTGACGCAAACCACGCTCTCCGTGGACGATACCGCGCGGGTGATTGATGCGCTGCGGGAGCGCTTTCCGCGCATCCACGGTCCGCGCAAGGACGACATCTGTTACGCCACCCAGAATCGCCAGGACGCGGTGCGCGAGTTGGCCCGGCAATGCGACCTGGTGCTGGTAGTCGGTTCCGCCAACAGCTCGAACTCGAATCGCCTGCGGGAAATTGCCGAGAAAGTCGGGGTCCCCGCGTGGCTCATCAACGGCGCGGAGGACATCCGTCCCGAGTGGCTGGCCGGCTGCGAAAGCGTGGGGGTTACCGCGGGGGCCTCGGCACCGGAGGTACTAGTGGCCGAGGTGGTGGAAGGCTTGCGATCCCTGGGCGGGGATGTAGTCGCGGAACTGCAGGGTCGCCCGGAAAACGTCGCCTTTTCGCTTCCCGTTGAGTTGCGGCGCGCGGCCGCCGGCAGCCGCTAGCCCCCGGTCAACTTTTCAGTCCCGCCAGCAGGTGGCCGTGCTGTCGCCGGATGCCGAATTGGTCGCTGTTTTCAGCCCGGTGTTGGTGAGCTGGAAGCGTCGGCAGTCGGTATCCTGAAGCTGGGTGCCCACCGCGGTGGCGCGCACCGTGAAGCTGGTGGTTCCCCCCGAAACAATGCTGAAGTCGTAGTGGTCGGAGTCATCCACGTAGTCGATTACCGCGTTGCTGATGGTGGCGCCGAAACGAAAATTGTCGGCATAGAACTGCTGCTGCAGATTGGCCATTTCCAGTACCCCGCCCATGGCCTGGGATCGCCGGCTGCGCTGCACGTAGTCGATGTACGAGGGGATAGCTATCGCGGCGATGATGCCGAGCACCGCCACCGCGATCAACAGCTCTATCAGGGTGAAACCCCGCTGTTTCCGGTGCGTTTGCATGCGCGTGTTCTGTCCGATCATTCCTGGTACCAGAAGGTAGTGAAGCGTGGTAGTTGGCTGCCAAGGGTCGGGGTCGCGGTACCACC
>JAJDOE010000114.1 GCA_022340345.1 Gammaproteobacteria bacterium | reverse complement strand
TTCAGCACGCGGAAGATCTCGCCAAAGGCCAGGGCCTTGTCCGGCACCAGGTTAAGCACGCCGTTGCTCGTTACCACGTCCACGCTGGCGTCCGGCAGTGGAATCTCTTCGGCATTGCCGAACAGGGGCTCAATGTTGCCGACTCCCGCCAATTCGAGGTTGCGCTGCAGTTTTTCGTTCATGGCCCGGGTCATGTCCAGGCCGTAGACTTTGCCGTGCGCTTCCACCAGCAGTGACGAAATGAATACGTCGGTTCCCGCCCCGGCGCCAATGTCGAGCACGGTATCGCCCGGGCGAATGACATCACCGGCAAACGGGTACCCGACCCCGGCAAATGACTCGAGTGCCGTGGGCGGCACTGCATCCAGTTGCTCGGAGGGATAACCGAGAAACTCGCAAATCCACCGACCGGTGGGAAAATGGAACTCCCGCTCCGGCTCGTTGGCGACCGCCGTGTACATCAGCTTCACGGCGTCGAAAATGTGCTCCCGGTCAAACTTGCTAATCGCAACCACAACCTCCTCCTTTCCCCCTGCCAGAATTTTTATCGGGGCCGGGGCCGTGCCGGATTCTAGAACATTTCGGTAATTTTCTTGATCCTGCCGCGCAAATCCGGAGGCGCTTCCACCTTGCTCTCGGTTTCGGCCTGGTCGCCGACCAATTTTTTCAAACGTTTTTCGAACTCCATGCGTGAATAGCACCCGCGGCACTGGTGCAGGTGATCTTCCATGGCCGCATGATCGTGCTGTTCGAGTTCGCTGTCGAGAAACTCCAGCATCATGCGGATTGCCTCTTCACATCGGATCGGGTCGCTCATGATGCTGCCTCCGGATCTTTCTGTTCCACCAGGCCACGGTCCACCGCATGGATCCACAGCGCTTTTTGCATCAGGCTGCGCGCCCGCGCCAGCCGTGAACGCACGGTGCCAACCGGCACCGACAGGGTCTCCGCAATTTCCTGGTAGGTCATTCCCTCGGCATCCGCCAGCCGGATAACGATGCGAAACGACTCCGGCAGGGATTCGAGCGCCCGATCAATGTCGTCCCCCAGCAGGTTGTCGAGGAACTCCTGCTCCGGATTGCCCCACCACAGAAGAAACGGCTGATGCAGGCGCTCGAAAAGAGAAAATGGCTCGTCACAATCCGCTTCATCGATGTAGCGCTCATGCCCTGCCCGATGCTCCGCCTTGCGCCGGGAGCTGATATACAGGTTGGTCATGATCCGCTTCATCCAGGGAACGAAGCGGCTGGTGTCCTGGAGGCTGTCGATACAGGTCCACGCCTTGGTAACTGTTTCCGCTACCAGGTCCTCGGCCTCGCTCGGGTTGCGGGTGATCCCCAGCGCCGCACCATAGAGTCGATCAAGGTGCTGCTCGATATTTTTCCTGAAAAAATCCTGGTTGGTTTCGCAGGACGTCATTTTCCGGGCCGGTAAACGCAAACGGACGGTCAGTATAACGGCTGGAATGCGACAACCGCTCAGCCCGCTGCGGCAACCGGGCGAAAAATGCTTCCAACCACCGGTGGCGTGAACACCGCCCGCCCGATGGCCTGCCAGCACAGGGGCGCGCGAAGATTCCAGGGCAGCAGGCTCCGCATGCGCGCCAGAGGGCCACAACCGAACCGCGGCAGGGTCGCGAGTCAGAAGCGCCACACGAAGCCCTTGATCATGTCAGGAAAGAGAAACATTGAGTGGCTCCGGATATGGATCGTACTGGCGAGGGAAGCACCGGAAAGCGGGGGCCGTCCGTCCGCGGACGACCCCCCCCGGCCCGGCCGGTTCAGAAGGAAATGGTCCTGCTTTCCTGGGCCGCGCCCACCACCGCCGCTGCGCCCATCCATTCGGCGCCTTGCATCATGTTGCCGTCGGTAAGCCCGTGGGTCTTGCCGCAGGGCGGGCATACCCCGATGCGGCCACCCTGCTCGACGAACTGGTCCAGCAGTTCACTCACGGGCGGGAAGCTCACGGGTTTGAGTTCGCGGGCGGCGCCGGTTTTGGCAAGCTCGACACCCTCGAGGGTCAGCCACAGGGTCACATCGCTGCCCACCGCCAGGGCGTTATTGGCCAGCACCAGGGAAGCGGCCACTCGATCGGCGTCCGCGTCAAAGCTTGCGAGGGTGAATAAGAATGGATTTGACATGAGGTTTTCTCCTTTAGTGATTGATTTAATAGACTTTTTTATAACTTAGTAAATCTCAAAGCGCTTCTGGGCAAAGAAGTTCATACCCTGCACCTCGAGGTCCTTCGAGACCTTGTGTTCCGCGGAGGTATCGCGAAAGCAGTCGAAACGCTCGGTCATGCGCGCGTTGACCAGGCCCGCCGCCCCGGCGAGTTCAATCATTTCCTGCTCCTGCAGGGCACCGCCGATGCACGCCGCCCAGATGTCCGGGTTGCTGCGGGCTTCGACGGTCAGTTCCCGCGCTACGATGACGTCGGCGATGAAAACCCGCCCCCCGGGACGCAGGACCCGCTCGATTTCGCTGAAAACCCGGGTTTTGTCGGGTGCCAGGTTGATGACGCCGTTGGAAATCACTACATCGATGCTGGCGTCCTCGACCGGGAGTTCCTCGTACAGGCCATCACGGATCTCAACCGTCGCTTGCAGCCCCGCGATGGCCGCGGCCTGGGTGGCGGTTTCCCGCATTGCGGCGGTCATATCCACCCCAATGGCCTTTCCGGACGGACCGGCCCGGCGTGCCGCGATGAGCAGGTCCATGCCGGCGCCGCAGGCATGATCCAGCACGGTCTCGCCCGGGTAGACGATTCCGACCCGATGCGGATTACCCACACCAGCAAAGCGGTCACTGGCGAGGACCGGCACCTGGTCCAGGTCCTCCCACGCATAGCTCAGGTATTTGTGGGCATAGGCGGCGCCGCGGTGGAAGTGAAAATCGCCGTTCGGCTCACGGGCGACACGATCGTATTCCGCTTCCACCTGCTGGCGGAGGTAGTCAACGTCAAAATTGATGGGACAGGTAGCAGCCATGATTCGATCTCCTAAGGTGTTGAATTGAGCTGTTTTCGCGTTGTTGTTAGCGCCCAAGACGCCGCCGGGCGGAAAAGAGTTCCCGAATTACGGCGCCAATCAGAAAAAAGAGGAAATTGCGAAAAATGCGGTGTTTTCAGGAACCTTTTGCCCGCCAAATGCGTCTTTTGCCGATAGGGCCGGGGCAACACCCGGCACGCACGCGGGAGCGTTCCCGGCGTGTGAAACTGGCCGGGGCGCGCATACCATACTAACTACATGCCGGCGCGCCACCGGAAACGCGCCGGAACCCCTCCCATACCGCCGCGGTGTTCATGCACGAACCGACACCCGCCGGTTCGTCGGATTCATCGCCGATCCCGGTTCCGCCGCCATATATCTTCGCGGCCTGGATTGACGGCCCAATTCATCAGGCGTAGATTTCCTCTGGCACGGACCCAGGGAGGGGGCGTGCCACGACACGATAATTATTATTAGAAGGGTTCCTGGGGGAACATCCGATGCATTCTAAGGCCACTGCGCCCATTCGCAGTGTCGGGGGGCGATGCACTCACCTACCTCGACGCAACGCCTGTCTCTCTCAAACCGGTTTTACCATCCTTGAACTAACCCTGGTGCTGGTCGCCATCGGCCTGCTGCTGGGTGCGCTTTCCATCGGCAAGGACCTGCAGCGCAACGCCGAACAACAGAAGATCTATTCCCAGTTCGTACAGGGCTGGGCGGTGGCCTACAACGAATACTTCGCACGCACCGGTGTAGTGGTCGGTGACAGCCAGACCACGCCGACCCTGCGGGTCAACGGGGACACCAGCCTGCTGTGCGATGAACTCGGCGGGGCCAACAGCCAGGCCGCCGGGACCCTGTACGCGCTGATGGATTCCGTCGGCATCGAGATGCCCGCCGGCCGCTCCGAAGGCCGCGAGGCCCGCTACACCTACCTGGATTCCAACGGCAACCCGCAGGAACTCCAGGTCTGTTTCCAGAACGTTACTTGGCCGGACTCCACCGACGTTTCCAACAACAACCGTAACGCCATGGTGTTGTATGGACTGACCCCGGACCTGGCGCGGCGTCTCGACAGCATCATCGACGGGCGTGCGGACGCACGTTTCGGTCTGTTCCGGCAGATCGTCACCGGCACCTCGCCCTGCAATCCCTGCGGGGCGGGCACCGCCAGCCTGGTCTGGGACCGGGACAACACCGCCGCCTTCGGTGCTGCGAACAATACCGCCGTGGATGAATCCCAGGTGGCGGTGGTAACGGCGTACTACCGGATGAACCAATAGAACGATTTTTGGTCGATCGCGTATTTTTTCGCGCGGCGACAGTTTCTTGGGCTAAACCCTGTCGGAGGAAAAAGCCATGTTAGAGCGTATCAAGAAGAAGCAAGGCGGCTTTACGCTGCTGGAAATGTCGGTGGTGCTGGTCATCATTGGCCTGATCCTGGGAGCCATATCCATTGGCAAGGATCTGCAACGCAATGCCGAGTACAAGAAGGTCAAGCAGAAATTCGTTGACCAGTGGGCCTCCGCCTACAATGAATATTACGAGAAATACGGCGTGGTGCTCGGTGACAGCCAGGTCTCCCCGACCCTGGCGGTAAACGCCAACGAGAGCCAGGGCGTTCTGGACTCCTTTCTTGACGCCGGCACCGTCCAGTACACCGGCGTGACCCCGCCGGGACGCATCTGCCACGCGGATGGCAGTTCACCAGCCTATCCCAACGATACCGCCGGCCGAACCGCATCCGGTCCGGACCTGCACCAGCTGTTCGACGAGGCGGGCATCCGCATGCCCCCGGCCCGCGCCGAAGGACGTGAAGACCGCTACGTCTATCTCGACAGCAATGGCAACCCGCAGGAGATGGCGGTGTGCTTCCAGTGGAACCCGCCGGAAACACCGAGCAACTCCGGAAACGTAATGGTGCTGGTGGGCCTCACACCGGACCTGGCACGCCACCTCGACGAAATGATCGACGGTAAACCGGACGCCCGTGAAGGCATGTTCCGGCAGCAGGGCGTTACCAATGCGGCCGCGGCTGCGGTCGGCGGCGGCGCCCCCGGCGCACCGGGAATCGAATGGAGCTCGGACAACCGCCGCCGTTTTGCCGACCAGGATCCCCGCAATTTCGATGAGGATCAGGTCCATACGGTGGTTGCCCACTACAAAATGAACCAGTGACCCCAATTCGACCGACAGGGCGTGGCGACGGCGTTGCCGTCGCCACGTGCCGCAACATTCGCCCGCAACGCAAGGGGGCTGGACTATGAACGCGACTACATGCCGAAAGGAACGGGGCTTCAGTTTGTATGAACTGACGTTCGTGCTGGTAATCATTGGCCTGATTACCAGCGCTGTCACCATCGGCACCAACCTTCAGCGAACCGCCGAGTACCTGAAGATCAAGCAGAAATTTGTCGATCAATGGGTACAGGCCTACAACCAGTACTACACCCGCAGCGGCGTGGTGCTGGGGGATGAGCAGACCGAGCCGCGATTTATGGTCGGTGGTGCTTCGTTGTATTACCCGCTGGATGGCAATCAGCCGGGCATTCCCGGGTTCGGCATTAAGGGAATGCCAGGCAAGATCTGCCACGGTCAGGGCTACCCGCCAAATTCCGTGGGCCGCGGGGACCGACACCTGGCCCGGGCCCGTAGCGTCGCCGGGCGAACGGTCGACCAGGACCTGTTCAGCCTGCTGGACCGCCACGGCATCCGCATGCCACCCGCGCGAGCGGAAGGCCGGGAAGACCGTTACGTATACCTGGATACCAATGGCAACCCGCAGGAACTGCAGATCTGTTTCCAGTGGAACCCACCTCGCACTACCAGCGGCTCCGGCAACATGATGGTGCTGCGCGGTCTGACGCCGGACCTGGCACGGATGCTCGACGAGCAAATCGATGGAAGAGTCGACGCGCGCGAAGGGATGTTCCGGCAGCAGAACATCAACCCGAATACGCTTGGATCGAACGGCCGGGCAGGACACGAATGGGTCGGAAACAACACCTACAGCAAAAACGGTAAACCACCGACCGCCACCGGCACCGGTGACAACCGGGACGAGGACGAAGTGATCCTGGTGACCGCGCATTACAAGATGAATCAGTAGGCGTGAAACCTGTAATCCCACTGATGGCATTGCTCGTTGGCGCGATTGCCGCGCCGGCGACGGCGTATTTCGCGATCAACGCGTATGAGGAATACCGCGGCGCATCGGTTCGGCATTCGTACCTGAAACGACAGCAGCGGGAACTCGACCAGTACAGCGCCCAGGTCGATGACTACAACCGTTTTGCCGCCCGGGTGGAGAAGTTCGTGGCCCAGGCCCATGCGGCCGGCGTAGCGGACGAAGCCTGGGACCGGCACCAGGTGGATATCAAGGAACGTTCGGTGGATTTTGACGAACTGGATCAGTTTCTGGCAGGCGCCGGCAGTGGCGAGAATTTCTATTTCCTGCCGTCCAAACTGACGATTCAGGCCCCCGGCGCCACGACCACCGGCAACCCCTTCCGCCGCGGACTGCGCAGCACCTCCACGAACACCGTGAAGGTAAGTCTGCAAGGCAACTTCCTGGTGCGCATCAAGTGAAACGCATCGCGCGCCAATTCGTTCTCGAGTGGGACGACCACCGCTACCGCCTGACCAACCGGGAGCTGCGCTCCGTACCCAGCCTGGCGGAGGTTTCCGGGGACAAGTGGGTGGTAAGTGATTTTGAGGGCGCAATCCCCCAGGTAATGACGGTGGACGCGCCGATGAAGTACGTCGACGCAGTGATCGAAAAACGCTTACGCGAGAGCGGCGCACTGGTGGGAGGTGGCCGGGTGCTGGTACTGCGCAAGCACCGGCGCGGGTCGCGCGCGACCGAGGCACTATTCGTTCCGGTTCCGTCCGGCCTGTATGCCCGGTATGCCGCCAGCGCCGAAGATGACGAATACCACCAGCCGCTGTTCGCCCTGCACATGCTTCTCAGCCGCGAACTGGATCGACTGCGCAGCAAAACGCCGGTGGCGCTGTTGCTGATTCATGACCGGCACGCCGACGTGGTAGTGGGCGACGCGCGCCGCACCTATGGCGCTTTCCGTGCATCCTGGCACCGTTCCGGTGGTGGCCGCGCCCGGCTCATCGAAAACCTTGTCAATGGCCTGCGCAGCATCGAACAGGAACACAACATTCGGGTAAAGAATCTTAACTGCCATTTCTGGTTGCTGGAGCAGCGGGAAGACGCGGACTGGACCGGCGAACTGGCCAAGGCCCTGGAAGTTCCCCTGGTACAGGCTGACCTGAAGCCAATCCAGCTTGACGGGCAACGACATCTCAGTTCGGTCCCGGCCCTGCTCGCGAACCTGGCGATCACGGATTCCGTATCGACCCCCACCCAGAAGGCCAGCTCGCTGGCGCAGGATGCCATACCCTGGGCGGCGGCGGCATTCGCCAGCATCGCCCTGGTTTCGCTGGCCGCCACCTTCTACTGGTCGCAACGCAGCGGCGAACTGACTGCCGAGGCAGTAGCCATTGAGAATTCCCTGCTGCCCCCGGAACCGGCGCCGGCGGTACTAAAGGCCGCTTACGAAAAACCGCTGGCCCTGGCCGACATGCTCGGTCGCGCGCAAATCTCGCCGTCCGTGCAGCGCGTCCTGGCGGAAATCTCCGCATCAGTGTCGGGCCACGTTACCTTTACCGAGGTTTCGATCGAGTACCCGGATGACCGGCCGGTAGTCGCTCTCACGCTGATTGGCCAGTCGGAGAAGTCACCCGACAGCAACAAGGGGGTGCCGGCCCTCAACACCTTTATCGACGCTCTCCGCCAGCGCGGCTATACCCTGGTCAGCAGCGAGCTGCAGTCCGACATCAACGCCTTTTCCTTCCTGGCCAAACTGGAACGAGGCCTGAAATGAAGAGCAAACATGTCGGCCTCGCAGGACTCGGCATCACGGCGGCGGCGGCGCTGGCGATTGGCCTGCAGTTGTTGCTGGCAAGCTGGAACGCGGTGCGTCCACCGGCCATCCAGAGCATTCTCGATACCTTTCCCTCCGAGCGCCTGCTGGTGGATAGCCAGGCCATGGCGCGCATGGACCTGGTGGCACCGACGCTCTCCAGCCTGGTAAAGCCGGAAGCGGTCGCCAGCCGCGAGACACTGGCGGCAGTGACCGGTGTGGACTACGGAATGTTCGGCAAGCGTCCACCGAAACCGGTTGTGCGGGTCGCCGAACAGGCAGCGCCGGCAGCGGAACCTGTGGAACCCGCGGCACCCGCTCCCTACCGCTATAGCGTCGGCATGACCTATGTATCCGGCAATTTCCGTTACGCGGTGGTAAACAAACGCCTGTACCAACTGGGCGCCCGTCTTCCGAATGGCGAAAAGCTCGCCGAGATTTCCGCCAACGCGATCCGTATCGACTCCAAAGACGGTCCGCGCTGGGTTTCCATCTATCGCACTAACCAGTCCGTGCGGCCTCCGGCCGACAACGGGTAACTTAACCAGACGACATCCTGCGGAACGGATTTCTGACCATCACTGTGGCGACAAGATAACGACCATGAGGAATACGACAATGCTCAGAAAGATAACCATTGCGACTTGCGCCACTCTGACGGTTCTTGGCGGCTGCGCCACGCAAGGAGATCAAAAGGATTCACCACCTACGCCACTGCAGCAGGCCAGCAACCGGGTTGTCGACTATTCCAAGTTGTACCTGGCAGAGCAGCAAGCGCTGCGCGAACGACTGGAGAAAATCAATCCTCCGGCGGCACCGCAACCGGTGGTCCCCACCTATGACGCGCTGTCCAACGTCAAGGTAACCCTGAACGTCGATAACGCGGACATCCAGTTCGTGTTGCAGGCATTAACCAAGCAGGCGGGCGTGAACCTGCTGATCCATCCGACCCTGGTGGAATCGCCGCACCGGATCAGCGTGCACTTCACGGATGTGCCGGCCTCCCAGGTCCTGAAGCAGGTGATGCGCCTGGCGGACCTGGCAGGCCAGGTCAAGGACAACGTACTGGTGGTGCGCCCGCTCGAGGAGCGGATTTTCCACCTGGATTTTCTGGAAATGGAACAGACCACCCGGTTTTCCGCCGGCGGGGACGTGCTTGGTTCCACCACCCAGACGGGAGCCACGGATTCCGGCGTGGGGGGTTCGAGCATGAACGCCAACGTGCTGACCGGTGAGTTCAAGGTCGAAGGCACCTCGGCGCGCACTATTAATCCCTACGAGCAGCTGACCAAGATGCTCAACATCCTCGTGGGAGATCAGAACCGTCTGAATTCCAACGAAGTTTCCGGCGCCGGTTCCGTGGCCGAAGTGGGCGAATTGTCCCAGATCAGCAGCGCCAAACAGGGTGAGACACCGCTGTACTCCCTGAACCGCATGACCGGCACACTGTATGTGCAGGCCAAGCCGTCGGTAATGGAAACCGTCGCCAAGCTGGTGACGCGCTACAAAAAGGTGCTCGATCGCCAGATCGTGCTCGAGGCGCAGGTGCTGGAAATTGCCCTCAACGACGATTTCCAGTACGGCATCGACTGGACGGAACTGAACCACAAGGCGGCGCTGGCTTTTGGTCCCGTCGGCCAACAGGTCGGTCCGGTAAATACCACCTTCCCGACTAATGGTGACGAACAACCTGGCCGCAGCCTGGTCATCCCGGGACAGGTTCTCGAGGCCAAAGGACGCGCGTTCGGCTCGCTTTCCCTGGTGCGCGATGCGTTTGCCCTCACCGCTTCGGTGCTGGAGGGATTCGGCGACGTCAACGTGCTTTCCAATCCGACCATCCGCAGCAAGCACGGCCAGGCTTCCATCATCAGCGTGGGCACCAGCAACAGCTTCATCACGCAGTCGGGAAGCACCGCGATCAGCGGGGTGGGCAGCACCATCACTCAGAACATACAGACCAGCACGGTGTTTGATGGACTGGTCCTGGGTGTCATCCCGTTCATCTCTGATGGTGGCCGGGTCACGCTCAGCATCCACCCGATCCAGAGCAATGTGGACCCCGGCAGCCTCGGCCTGGTAAGCGTCGGCGATTCCGCAATCACCCTGCCCCGGGTGTCGCTCAAGGAGATGTCCACGCTGCTGACCATGCAGGACGGTGACGTGGTAATCCTCGGTGGGCTCATTGACCATCAAAGCAACAACTCCACCGACCAGATTCCAGGCGCAGGTAACGTGCCGATCCTCGGGTACTTCTTCAAGAGCCGCAAGAAGGCAAGCCGCGTGCGGGAACTGGTAGTCGTCCTCAAGGTAACCGTTATATGAGCCTGATTTTCCAGGCGCTACGCAGGCTGGAAGGACAGAGTCAGGCAGAGGAAATACCGTTCCAGGGCCTGGCGGGCCCGGCACAGACCGTAGCGCCGGCATTTCCGCTGCGCACGGCGCTGTGGTGGTTGCTGGCGTTGGTGCTGGCGGCGGTTGTCGCCCAACAGGCCATTCAGATGGACCTGCCGGCACGGCTGGTTTCGGCGTTTTCCGACGCTGGCAGTGGGCCGGCGCAGGTGCCGGCGAGGGTGGATGCCCGGCCGACGCTGAAGGCGGTGGTGATCCCCACCGGGCGCCGCCCCGCTCCGCAACCGGCAACCGAACCAATCCGGCAGCCAATCGCCGCGACGCCAGCGCCCGAATTGCGCGAAAGCGCCGGACCCGCTGCCGTGATGATCACCACAACCCGCGAACCCGCGTTGCCCGCAGAGGAATCTGCCCCGGCGGAGCGCACCGCGCGGGAAACTCCCCGGCAGCCGCCACAAGTCGTCGCGGTCGAAACCCGATCCAGGCTGGTGCCAGCGCCGATCGAAACCGCTTCCCCCGTCACAGCTCCAGAACCCGCCGCGATGGCCCATGTGCAGGTGGCGAGCCCCCGGCCACAGGAAACCGTTGCCGCGCGGGAAACTCCCCGGCAGCCGCCACAAGTCGTCGCGGTCGAAACCCGATCCAGGCTGGCGGCAGCGCCGATCGAAACCGCTTCGCCCGTCACGGCACCAGAACCCGCCGCGATGGCCCGTGTGCAGGTGGCGAGCCCCCGGCCACAGGAAACCGTTGCCGCATCCGCCGTGGCCAAGGTGCCGGCCCCCACGACGAAGAAAACGCGGCCGGAACAAGCTGCGGTGGTCTCCCGTCGCGCCCGCGCCCAGGAATCCAGCGAGCAGCGTCAGCAGATTTCCCGCCTGACCGCGGCGCTGACCCGGGCAGTGCAGGCGAAGGATGAAATAGCCACGCCGTTGCTGCTGGAAGAACTGGCCGCTGCCGCGGGCCCGGACAGTAACTACCTGCTGAACATGCGCGCCTTCGTCGCGATGGCGCATGAACGGTACGACGAAGTCGAAACGCTTCTGGTGCGGGTGCTGGCGCGGGACGAGAACAATCTCAACGCAAGCCTCAACCTGGCGGTAGCCGAGAGCCGAACCGGGCGTGTCGAACAGGCCCGCGAACGCCTGGAAAACCTCGCCCTCGCCTACCCACATGACGACCGCATTCCCAGGCTGATGGGGTCGCTGCGCCAGCGGTAGACGTCAATGGCCAAGCCCAATCCAACGGCAGTTCCCAGGGCCCGAGAGGGTACCGAGGCAATGCGCGCAATGCTCGACGACATCGCCAGCGGTGACTTCGACCGGCGCCCCGTTCTGGTTCCCACCTCGCAGCCGCATTTGCGCGCCCTTGGCATGCAGCGCAATCCGTTTCCGGTGGTACCGGATGCGAGCGGTTTTTTTATTTCCGAGCGCAGCGAAACCATCATCACCGAAATCCTGCACGCGATTGAAAGCCGAAAGGGATTCCTGGTCATCACCGGCGAGGTCGGACTGGGAAAAACGACCCTGAGCCGCCGCTTGCTGGCCCGCCTTGATGAAAGCGGGGTGCAGACGGCGCTGGTCTTCAATACCTTTCACCAGGGCGCCGCCCTGCTGCAGGAGATCAATCGCGACTTTGGAATCAGCGCCGATTCCGCGGACCTGCAGGCGCAAATGACCGCGCTCAACGAGTTCCTGCTCAAAAATCTGTCCCTGGGCGTGAATTGCGCAATCATCATCGACGACGCCCAGCAGTTGTCCGTAGAGAGCCTGGAACTGGTCCGCCAGGTTTCCAACCTGGAGACCGCCACCGAAAAACTGGTGCAGATTCTTCTCGTTGGCCAACCGGAACTCGGCGATAAACTCGCCATTCATGAATTGCGCCAGTTGCGCAGCCGTATAGTCCAGCGTTACACGTTTTCCCCGTACTCCCGCGAGGAAACCCGCCGCTACGTCGAGTTCAAGCTGATGCATGCCGGTGGCCTTGGGCGCGTGCAGATCATGCCGCGGGCCTTTCGACTTCTGCATCGCGTTACCGGTGGCAATCCACGGCAAATCAACAAGATCATGGACCGATGCCTGTATGCGGTGATCGCCTACGGCACGCCGAAGATCGACCGACGCATCCTCGCCGAGGCAGCCCGTGAAATCGCAACCGAATCCACCGGGAAACCGGCACGGCGATACTCTGGTTGGGCCACCGCCGCAGCAATTCTGCTGCTGGTGCCACTACTGGTCTTTTCGCTGTACCGGCTGGACCTGGTGCGGCCCGAAGCGGGTAGCGGCTCGCCCACCGCCCTGCCGGCCGGGGAATCCGCGGCCAGGATCGCGTCACCCCTGCCGGTAGTGGCGGAAATCGCCAGTTCCACCGAACCGGTGGCAATCACCAGTGACCCGCAGATTGCATCCTTCCTCGCTGACTATAATTTGCAGGACTATGCCCCGCGCCTGACCGCGGCGCTGGCCCGTGGCCGTGCGGCGACGGACGCGCTTAGCGCGGAAATTTTCGCCGCCACCGGCTTGCAGGCGGTGCGCCTGCCGGTAGTGCCGGTCGCCGTGGACCACTACCCGGCGCTGGAGTTGTCCGCAAAATCGGCCGCTGACAGCGGATACCTGCTGTTCTGGCGTCCGGACACGCCCCACAGCCAGGGCCTGGAGTTGACATCGGCACAGCAGGACCTTCAGGCGCTGGGCTTGTACCCCGGCCCGATTGACGGCGTGGTCGGCCCGCAGACGGTATTGGCGGTGCGCGCATTCCAGGCCTCGGTGGGAATGCCCCAGACCGGCCACATTGATGCCGCCACCTTTTTCCTGCTGCGCCAGATCGGCGGTCGCCCGGGGAACAACTCGTGAACCGCCCGGTGAACCCCGGCAAGCCTCGCCTGGTATCCGGCGCGCCAGCGGATACCCAGCGTCCACGCCTGGGTGAATTGCTGCGCGACCGCGGACTGATTCACGAGGACCATATCCAGTACGCCCTGCAGGAACAGAAAATCACCCGTGAACGAATCGGCGAGGTCCTGATTCGGTGTGGCTTTGTCTCCCAGTACGACGTGGCCACGGTGGTCGCCGGGCAGGAAGGACTGGAGTACCTGGATGTCAGTCGCGTGGTACCGGAGGAAGAAGCCCTGCGGCTGTTTTCCCTGGACCTGTGCGTCATTCATGATTTTCTGCCGCTCCGCGTTGCCGGTAGCGAAGTGCATGTGGTGACCGCGAATACGGACCTGGATCAATTGCACCAGGTGGTTGCGCGGCACAGCGGGCTGGAGCCTGTCATTGCCCTGGGTGAAACCACCCGCATCAAGGCGGCGATCCAGCATTTCTACTATTTCCTCGACAATCCGGTAGAGGAACTGCTGCGCCGGGAGATCACCGATCTTTCCATTGATGACGACCAGCTGCATACCCTCGACTCGTTGCTGACCAACATGTTCCGGCTGGCGGTCAAATACCGCGCCACGGATATTCACATCCGTCCGATGCCGCAGTCCGTAAACGTAGCCTTCCGGATTGACGGAATCCTGCGACCCATGTTTTCGCTGGTGCGCAGCCTGACCCGCATCATTTCCACGATCAAGATTCGGGCCAACATGGATATTGCCGAACAGCGTCTGCCCCAGGATGGTGGCTTCTCGGCGCGGATCCTGGACAACGATTACGATGTGCGGGTCTCCACCACGGTTTCCCCGAGCGGCGAGAACGTCGTCCTGCGCATCCTTCCACGCAGCATCGGGCCATTGCTGTTCGAGCAACTCGGATTCCTGGAGGAAGACGTTGCCCGCCTGCAGGAAATGTTCAGTCACCCCCACGGAATGATCCTGCTGACGGGACCGACGGGTTCGGGCAAGACCACCACCCTGTTCGCGGGTGTGCGGGGGCAGGATTTGCTGGGCAAAAACGTACTCACGGTGGAGAACCCCATCGAGTACAAGCTCCCGCTGATCCGCCAGACCGAGGTTAACGAGAAGGCCGGCTACACGTTTGCCAGTGCCATCCGGCATTTTCTGCGCCACGATCCGGACATCATCCTGGTGGGTGAGATACGCGATGGCGAGACCGCGCAGACGGCCATTACCGCGGCGGAAACCGGGCACCTGGTGTTGTCCACCCTGCACACCAACGATGCCTTCGGCTCGATCCCTCGCCTGCATTCCCTGGGGGTCACCTCCCCCATGCTCGCCGACTCCCTGGTGGGAGTGGTCAGCCAACGGCTGCTGCGCCGGATCTGCGACAACTGTAAAGAGTCCTACCACCCGGATCAGGCCGAACTGCAATTTCTTCGGGGACATGCCGTCGATACACTTTGGCGCGGTCAGGGTTGCGACACCTGCCTGGGCACCGGTTACTTCGGCCGTACCCCGGTGTATGAAATCCTGCGCATCAACAAGGAACTCACGGCGGCGATTGCCCAGGGGGACCGGGTCGAGGTGCTGCGCGACCTGGCAGCGCAGACCGGCTTCGAGGACATGTTTGCCAACGCCGTAAAAAAGATTTCCACCGGGATCACCTCGGTAAGCGAAGTGCGCCGCGTGCTTGGGGCCGGCTAGCACGCACATGAGCTACTTCCGCTACAAGATGATCCGCCGCGACGGGCACGTACTGCACGGAATTATGGAGCTGCCATTCAACGCGGCGAGCACCGCGCGGGAACATTTTGAGCAGCGCGGCCTCACGGTCATCACCACCGAACGGATCAGCGAAATCACCGGCCGGCTGGACGAGATTCGCAATACGTGGCTTCGCCGCCAGGTGCGTCGCGAAGAGTTGATCGAATTTCTGCGCAACATGGGAATCATGCTACGCAGCGGAGTCCCGATCCTGACCGCGCTGGAAGACACTACCGCACATTCGGAGAATGCGTCGCTGATCCGGGTGGCCGAGGACGTTCGCCTGGGAATCGAAACCGGCATGCATTTCGCGGATGCAGCCGACCAGCACGCCAATGTCTTTCCCGACACCGTGCGCCGCCTGATCCGCATCGGCGAGGAGACCGGCAACCTGGATCGCACGCTGATGGATGCCGCCGATCACCTCGACCGACTGAACCAGATCAATACCAATGCCCGGAAGAGCCTCATCTACCCGACCTTCGTATTCGTCGGCATCCTCGCCGCCACGTCTTTCTGGGTCTACTACGTGATTCCCGGCGTCGCGGACCTGTTCCGGAACATGAACGTGGAGCTGCCGGCGATTACCCAGTTCGTCCTCGCCGGCGTGGCGTTCCTGGAAAAAAATCTTTCGTTGATGCTGTTCCTGACGGCAGCCGTATTGATCGGGGCATGGCTGAGCATCCGCCTGATTCCCTGGGTGCGGTTTCGCTTCCACAAGCTACTGACGGTTCTGCCGGTTACAGGCAAGATCGTGCGAGCCCACAACCTGGCCTTTATCGCCGAATACTTCAGCCTGTTTACCGCTTCCGGCGTGAATATTCTGAACAGTCTGGAAACCCTGCAGCACTCAATCTACAACGAGTACTACAAGCAAAAGATCGGCTCCATCCGCGAGGGACTGATCCGGGGCAATACCCTGACCCAGGAATTCGGGCGCAGCAGCGTGTTTCCCGGCTTCGTGGTGCGCATGATCAATGTCGGGGAACTCAGCGGGAACCTCAACGAACAGCTGCAGTACATCGCGGCTGACTATCGCCGGCGCCTGAACGATATCGTGGAGCGCATTGCGGAGATCACCAAGCCGGTGGCGATTCTGCTGGTGGGCGCGTTTTTCGTCTTCATTATCGTGGCTTTGTTCCTGCCGATCTACGACCTGGTGGGAAAGATCAGCCTGCGGAGTTCTTACTAGTGGCGCCCCGCAGCCGGCACATTGCCAGCCCAGGCAGATCGAATCGAAAGGCCTGGAACCAAGGGGTGCTGGCCGCCGGTCTCTGGCTGCTGGCCGGGTCCGCCGTCGCGCAGGCGCCGGGACCGGAAGTGGCAATTGCTCCCGCGGCGAACGAGCCCGAAACTACGGCCGACGCGCCAGTCGCATCGACCGCCAGGAAGCCGTACCGCGCACGCCGCTATCGCACCGACCACGACGACCTGGTTCCGGACCTGCCGGACTGGGCCCGCGCCGCCCTGGACCAGGCCGGCCTGTACCAGCAAGCCTTACAGGGCGCCCTGACGGTGTCGGAAATCGTCCCGCCACCGGCGGACCGGGAACCGGAGTCCCGCGTCCTGGATGCGGATGATCCCGACCGGGATGCCCTGCTAGCGCGAATCGAAGTGGCGCGCCGCCAGCTGGCGGACGCGCAATTGCCGCTCACGGACCGCCCCGGCGCGGAATTGCGCCGGATGCTGGAATTACTGCTGGACACGGCCCGGGCCCGCCTCAATGGCGAGTTGAATCCGTCGATGGACGACGAAACCGTATCGAAGTGGATCGACTCCGCCGGCATGCGCCTGGAAGCGGCCCGGGAATTCGCGGAGCGGGCCGGCGGCCCGGAACAGGAATCCATACTGCAACAGATCAAGCGAGCCCAGGAACAGCTGGATGCGGCGCGCCGACAGTCCGTGGATACAACACGCTGAAGGCCGTAAGCCCATTCCGGTTCATCCAAAGACGAAAGCAGACAGCACACCATCAAGTGATGAATCACCCATCCATCAGAATGTGTCTGACGCTCGGCCTGTCGCTCCTGCTAACGGCCGAAGTCGCCCTGCCCGCCGGAAATGCCGGCGAAAAGGCGCCGGAACCAGGCGATATCCTGGTGGCCACGCCGCCACAAGCACAGGCCCCGCTTTCGCGCCTCGACCATGATCTGTTGGAGAAAAAGCTGGATCTTGCGCAGCAGCAACTGGATGCGGCGCGCAAGCGCCTCGAGGCCTCGGGCGCCCGCCCCGCCTCCATGGCCCAGATCGATGCTGCCCAGCGCCTGCTGGATCAGTCCCGTGCCCGATTGCTGGGTCTGCTCCTGCCGCAGACCCAACAGCAGACCCGGGAGCAGCTGCGACAACAATTGCAGGATGCCGAGCAGGCGCTGGAGCAGACGCGGGCGCAATTGGCCGGGAAACCCGGGCTCGAGACCAACCGCGAACGCCTTGAGGAATCCCAGCGGAGGCTTGCAGAAGCCCGGTCCCGGTTGCACGCTCTCGACAACCCGGCACCCGCAGCCCCGCCCAGCGCCGAACAGTTGCGCGCGATGTTCAAGACCGCCCGCACCAAGCTCGACGAGGCGCGATCCATCGTCCTGAGTTCCCCCCATGCGGACGCGGCCACCATCGAGAAGCTCGAGCAGGCCGAAAAGCGGCTGGAAGACGCCCGCCAGCGGTCCATAGCGCTTGGGCTCCTGGACTGATGCACGAATCGCACCGTCCGATCGGGAGACCATCAACCGGCTCGTCGCCGGGAGCGGGTGTCCGGATTGGCGCATGGTCCCGCAACGCCAACCGGTCCCGGGGTTTTACCTTGCTCGAAATCGCCATTGTTCTGGTCGTGATCGGCGTGATCCTGGCGATCGGCGCTTCCACGGTACCCTGGCTAAACGAAAAACAATCGCTGGAAAGGACCCGCGGCCTCATGACCGAGGCGGGCGAGGCAGTGCTGGCATTCTCTCTGACCAATAACCGGCTGCCGTGCCCGGCCGATCCCGCCTTGTCGTTCGGGGACGCGGGGTTTGGAACCGAAGACTGCTCCTTGGCCACGGGCAGTGTTCCGCACGAGGCGCTGTTGCTCCCAGCCCCGGTATTTGACTCCGCACACCGCGCGATCACCTATGCGGTTTATCGGAACGCGGGCATCCAGGCTGATCTTGCGACCGTCACCAACCTGTTTGATGGTCTCGACGAGCCGGTTCCGGTCCTGAATGTTTCGGACTTCTGCCAGGCGCTACAGAACGGCGATCCGGCCGCGGGTACGGGTTTCGCTTCCACCTCCACCATCATCACCGCCGGTGGCTGTGCCGCCGCGAACTTCCTCAACCAGGCCTTTGTTCTGTCCAGTGCCGGACTCGAAGACGCGGATGGCGATACGAATCCTTTCGATGGCCTTAACGTGGATGGCATCGCTACCTGTTTCGCGTCCCCGTTGCAGGGGCGCGACGCAAGCTACGATGACCTGGTGCGTGCCGTCAGTTTCTCCACCCTTCTCGGCACGGTTTGCCCGTAATGCGCCGCCAGAGGTTGAACAGCCCACAGGCACGCGGCCCGCGCCCATTCCGGGGATTCAGCCTGATCGAGATGTCGGTGGTGCTGGTCATTCTTGGCCTGATAGCGCTCGCGGCAGTTGCGTTGTTACCCCAGTTGACCGACCGCATGCGCCTGGATACGGCCACCGGCGGCCTGGAAGACGCCAGCGAGGCCATCGTCGGGTTCGCGGTGGAGAACCACCGCCTGCCCTGCCCTGACATTGATGGAAACGGTACGGAAGGCGCTGCCGGCTCCTGCCTGGCGACCCACGAGGTGGGCACGATTCCATACCGCTCCCTCGGGCTGCACGGACCCGTCGTCGACCAGGCGCGCCTGCAGTTGCGATACGGCGTATACCGAAATGCGGGCGCGAACGCGGACCTGGCGACCCTTTCCAACCTCTTCGAACCGACGTTGCCCGGCACGCTGGCGATAACGCCCGGGGAAGTGAGTTTTTGTGGTGAAGTCCTCGCCGACACCATCCAGATCGTATATGCCAACGGCGCGGAGAACGTTCTCACCGTCACGCCAACCAGCGGCAACTTCGCCGTGGGTGACTACGTCAGCGGATCGACCCTGGACTACAACAACATCACGCCCAACACCCCGACGACGTATCCTAGCTGTGCCTGCGGCACGGTCGGGCTGGCCTGCGCCCAATGCACCGACTTCGTTGCCGGAGAAACGATTTTTCTCTCCGGTCAGACCGCCACGGACATACCCAACGCGGAAATCGACTCCCTGTCCGGATCTCGCCTCATCCTGCCGTTTCCGGTCGGGACGTTCAGTGTTGGAAACACCATCGAGGGCGAAGACAGCGGCGTGACGGCTGACGTGACGGCATTCTATTTTCCCGGCACGGCAAAGATCGAATCGATTATCACCGCGGGACAGGTCTTCACCGTCTCCTTGATTCCGACCGCGAGCGTGTTCTTTTCGGACCCGAATTTTGGATTCCTGCCGGGACACCTGCTGTTTTCTTCCGGTGGCGATGAAGCGACCTACGTGAACCTGGCACAGGACCAGCAGAGCCTGTTTCAGATCGGAGAGACCATTACCGGCGGCGGTGCCTCAGGTACCATTGATGCCGATACCGGCACCACTCTCACCGTAACGGGCGTC
Organism: Gammaproteobacteria bacterium; assembly: GCA_022340345.1. Taxonomy (GTDB): domain Bacteria; phylum Pseudomonadota; class Gammaproteobacteria; order HyVt-429; family HyVt-429; genus JAJDOE01. The sequence continues at coordinate 10,523 of JAJDOE010000114.1, read as the reverse complement.
TCGGGAACTTTTTCCGTGGGCGATACCATCGTGGGTAGCACCTCGGGCGCAGACGCCGACATCGTTTCCATCACCGAGGATGTTTTTGCGGAACCGGATATTACCTATGGTTCCATCACCATCCCGGACCCGAATGTAACGGCGTCGGGAGAAATGAACGAACTGGATTTTTGCAAGGCGCTGCGAAACGGAACGCTGGCGGCGGACAGCGCCGGTGACGTACACACGCTGAATACCTCGTCGGTGGTTATCAACCCGGCCTACCTGGTGGTCAGCGGTGGCGTGGAAGACGCCATTCCCGGAGACACCGCTTTCGATGGCCTCAACGAGGGCATCGCGACGGTGGATTTCAACTCCCCTGCCCTGGGCCGCAACGCCACCTATGACGACCTGGTGCGCACGACGCCGATGCAGCGGCTCGACCAGCGCCTGTCGTGCCCACGGAAGCTGGGCACCGTGAATGCGGCGGCGGTCAGCGCGATGGTGGCGCAGAATATCGCAATATCCTCCTATAACAACAACGAGAACGCCCTGTCCGCGATCCAGTTCGCCTATGCCGGATTGCAGCTTGCCATCGCGAACGTCGCCATCGAGGCCGCCCTGACGGCATTGGCCGCCGCCGAATGCGCCAAGGGCGTCACGGAGGCCGTCCTGACCAAGGGCGGCAGCGCCCTAGCCGCGGCGGCGGCCTGTGTCGCGGCGGCTGGCGCGGTGGTCAATTTCGCGTTCGCGGTCGACGCACTGAATGAAGCAACCGGCTCCTACAACTTCGCCTGTTCCGACCAGCTGGACGCCGCCAGCGAGCTGTTCGCCGCGGAGACCGCCGCCGCCGCCGCCCTGGCACTTGCCCTGGAAGCGGATCAGAAAGGTGGCACGCGGTAATGATCCGGAACAACAAGTGCGGGCAGTCCGGCTTCAGCCTGCTGGAGCTGGCGGTGCTGCTGGTGATCATCGGTATGCTGCTGCTGGTGGCGGTGCTGGCGGTGCCGGTCCTCACGGAGCGCGGGCGGCTCGACACCACCCAGGTCACCATGGATGACGTTGCGGAGGCGCTGGTGAGCTTTGCCGCGATCCATTCCCGGCTGCCTTGTCCCGACATCAACCTGGACGGCCTCGAGGGCACCGCCGGCGTCTGTGCCGCCGCGGACGTTGTCGGACGGGTTCCCTACCGGGACCTGGGCTTTCCTGATCCCGTGCTGGACGAAGCCCACCTGCCGGTGCGCTACGCCGTGTATCGCAACAGCGCAGCCACGGCGGACCTTGCGGCGAAGCCGGTACCGAACCGCTTCATTCCGGTGTTGCCCGGCGATCCGCCCACCCTGACGCTATATACCGGCCTGCCGGACAATCCGGAGATCGTTACCGTGGTGCCCCCCGAGGTACCCCTGCCGTACATCACGCCCCTCGGGATCAACCCCGTGCGGGTTACGACGACGGCAACCAACGATCTCGATTTCTGCCTGGCGCTGCGTACCGCCAAGGCCGCCGCGGACAGCGCCAGCTACGTGCACACCCTGGATCTCGGCGGTGCCACGCCGGCCTTCAACGCCGCCTTCGTCCTCGCCAGCGGTGGCGTGGAGGACGCCGATGGCGACACCAGCGATATGGCGTTCGACGGCGTCAACGAAGGCGCCGCGGGCGTGGACTTTGAGTCCCCCGCCCGGCGCCGCAGCGACAGCGCCGCCGGCCCCTACGATGACGTCGTCTACGCCATGCCCTTCGGCCTGCTGGAGAGCAAGATGTCCTGCTCCGCCATCACGATCGGCGTGACATCCTCCGCCAACGTGGCAATCGCGGCAGCACATGCCCTGGTGCAGGGCGAGGACGCGGAGTGGTCGGCGGAACTCGCCGTCAACCAGGCGGAGCTTGCCGTGGCCTCGTCGGCATTTTCCGTGGTGATGGGGGCGATCACGATCTGGGTCGCTGCCAACGACGTGGCCCTGGCCACCGCCGGCTGCGTGGCAGCGCTCCCGGACATTTGCGCTGCGGAGGTGCCTGGAGGCATCGCCCTGGGGCTGGCGATCGCCGCCGAGGTGGCCGCCGTGGCCACGGTGGTACTGGCCGCTATTGCCCTGGTGGAAGCCAACGAGGCGCTGGACGCGGCCGAGGCCACCATCCCGGGCCTGTACGACCACACGGAAAAGACGTTGCAGGACGCCATTGACGCGGATGCCCGCGGAGGGCAGATGTGATGTTGCGACAGCGACGATTACACCAGTCAGCCGGTTTCAGCGTGCTGCTGCTCAGCCTGTGGCTCATCGGCCTCGGCGTCGCGGTGGCGCTGGTGCTGGCGCTGCTGCCCAACCGGGCCGACGAGCTTCGCCTCGATCGGACGATCAGCACCCTGAAGAACGCACAGGACGGCATTCTCGCCTTCGTGGTGGAAAACTACCGCCTGCCGGTACCGGACACCGACGCGCCCGCCGCGGCGACCTTCGGGCTGGAAAACGCCGGCGCGACCTCCGGTGCCCTGCCCTACCGCAGCATGGGCCTGCCTACAGACGTGCGCGACCAGGCCAGCGTGTTGCTGCGCTACGCGCCGTATCGAAATGCCGGCGCCAACGCGGATCTCGCCGCCGCTACGTCCCTTTACGTCCCGGCACTGCCAACGGCCGCGGATTACGGATGTTCGGCAATCCCCGCATCACCCGTCAACCTGCTGGATTTCTGTGTCGCCCTCGATAATGCGGTCGCGGCGGCCGCGTCGAGCACCTACGCCAACACCGGGCCCGGCACGATCAATGCCGCCTACGTACTGCTCAGCGGCGGACTGGAGGATGCGGATGGCGATGGCGCCGACCGTACGCTGGATGGGGCCAATGACGACGGGGACCTCAGTTTCGAGGACCCGGCCCGCGGGCGGGAGAAGGGCTACGACGACCTTGTCCGCCCGCTGCGCGCGGAATCCCTGCGCCGCGAACTGTCCTGCGGGGCACTGGTTGGTTCCCTGGAGCTGCTGGTGGAGACCGCGGAGGACTCGAAAATCCTCGCCGACAATACCCAGGTCCAGAAGTTTCAGGCCGACGTTGGCGCTGCCCTGGATGCCTTTGGGGTGATCATGGCGGGCATTGCGGTTGCCAACGCGGCAGCCGCCGAGGCCGGGGCGATCGCCACGGAAGCGGAAATCTGTGGCCTCGCGGCCGCCTGCCTGGGCCTGTGCGTCAATCTCGATGCCGCCTGCGTGGCGGCGACGGCCGCCCTGGTCTCCGCGACCGCCGCCGTGGCGGCCTCCATTGTCGACCTGGTCACCAACGTAATCACTACGGCCATCAGCATCTCCATTGCCGTCGGGGTAGCCGACCTCAATACGGCGGCACGCCAGCACGTGTGCGACATTATCGACGAGGTGGTGGCCGCCGATCAGCGCGGCGGACTCCAGTAGCTGGCACCGGTTCCGTAGCCGGATAGCGTCTCCAACCTGCTGCGAGTTCTCCCTTTTCGCACCTACCTAGTTGATTTAACGCATTGTTTGACCGCCCCGAATTCCAGCGGTCTGCTGCGACAGGCCGGATCGACGGATAGCGACTATAGTCGGTGCGAGGGAGGGAATGTGGACCCATCAACAACGGACACGGAGCGGCGCCGCCACCCGCGGCGCCCGGCCAGTCTCACTGCCCGCCTGCTGCGGGACGACGAGGAACTCGGCAGGCTCTCTACCCGGGACCTGAGCCTCGGCGGCGTCTACCTGCGCCGTGGCAACGGCCCGGCGCCACCCATGGGGGCCGAGGTCGCAGTGGAACTGGAGTCCGAAGACGGCAGCGGCAGCCGACTGGTTCGAGCGCGGGTGGTGCGAGTTACCGATCTCGGCATCGCCCTGGCATTTCTCGACAACGAGCCCTGAGCCAACTTCACGTACCCGGCCCGACCCGCGAAACAGGCATCACCCGGGCTCGCCGGGGACACCGCGAGATCACCCCCCCCGCAGCCGGACGTGGCTGGGCATGCAATTTCCCCCGGACACCGGGGGCGGCGTGAATTCGCTACGGCGCGCCTGGCCCCGGAAGGACACATTGCCGCGCCAGGGACGCAAAACGCGTGGCGTACTCCCGGGTTCGCACCGGCAGCGCCGCGCGGGCCGCCGTTTCCAGCTCCCTGTCGGGCCCGGGATCCACCTCACGCCACACCTCCCCGATACAATGGGCGCAGTCTTCGACACTGTGCCGGTCGAAGTATTGTCCCTTCGGGGGAGCCTGCTCCCGGTGCACGCCCAGGTCGGAAAGCAGCACACGCTTGCCCAGCGACTTGGCCTCTTCGACGCTGGTGCTCCAGCCCTCGAACAGAGATGGGTTGATCACGGCTACGGACTGGCGCATCAGCGCATACACGTCGTCATGGGGAACCAGTCCAAGCGTGATGAATCGGTCGCGCAGGCCCAGGCGGGCGATGTCACACAGCAGGTCGGCGGCAAAAGCCGGGTCACGGCGGTCGAAAAAATTTCCGCTACAAACTACGACCGGGCGTAGCTTGCGTTCACCCAGCAGGGCCAGCGCATCCACAACCAGGCGATGGTTCTTGTGGGTCCAGAACTGGTTCGGAAGGTATAGAAATTTTTCGGGAAGATGATACCTGCGCGCGATTTCCATAGGGTCTTTGTCGTAGGCCCCTTCCGGTACCCGGGCGACAAAATGCACAACCGTGGCCTTTTCCGCTGCCCGGGGAAAGAATTTCGCCAGGTCTCCTCGCGCATCATCGCTGCTCACCAGGACGCGCCGTGCGCGCTCCAGACCAATGCGAAATTCCCGGTCGCGCCGGGCGACCTCGTCACGGCTGAACAGGTCCGGCAGATGCAGGTGCTGAAAATCCGGAATCCAGTACAGGCCCGGAATGTGCTTCAGACCCATGAAGTTGTGGTTGGGGGCGAATACCACGTCCGCTTGTCCCGCCAGGGCGTGGCCCAGTTGACGGGCAAACCCGGGGTTTTCTCCGACCCGGCTTTCCACCAGGCGGTCGACCAGGCGCACCAAACGATGGCTTGAAAACGGCGAGAAAGTGATAACCCGCGTATACCCGTGTTCGGGCTGATCCCTGCGCGCCACCAGTTGCACGCGGATATCCGGGGCGTAGCTTTTCAGCGCCTCCAGCAAATTCGCCATATAGGTAGTGCCACCGGCCCAGCGGGCCCCACCCAAGGCACGCACCGCCAGGCGAAGCGGGGCCTCACTCACAGCCGGCCTCCGCAAGCATCTCGGCAATCGCTTCCTCTACACCGTGGCGCGCCTGCCAGCCGGTAGCGGCCCGCAGCTTGTCGTTCGCCGCCCGCTGACTGGGACGATCCGCAAGGCGAACGCGTTCCGCGACCTGCCTGATGTCCAGCGACCTGCCGAGTGCGCGGGAAAACAGCTCCATCACCTGGCGCACCGATAGTTCCTCGGCCACGCCAATATTGAAAACGTCACCACGCTCGCCGCCGCGGTCCGCAAGATCCACAAGCGCGTCTGCAACGTCTGCCACATGAATGTAGCTGCGCCGCGATTCCAGGTTGCCAAGTTCGATGGTGCTCATTGCTTCCCGTAGTTGCGCGACAATATCCGGGAGCAAATGCGGGTTGGTTTCACGGGGCCCTACCACGTTGAACAATCGGGCCACCGTGAAGCGCCTTCCCTCGCGTTCCATCGCGGCGCGGACCAGAGCCTCGCCGGCCACTTTGGAAATCGTGTAGGTGTCGCGCGGCGCCACGGCGTGGTCCTCCGCCATGGGTTGTTCCGAGTCCGCGTAGACACCACCGGTGGAAGCAAACACGAAGTGCCCGACACCGGCGGCGAGGGCCGCATCGAGTACCCGTTGGGTGCCTTCGACGTTGACTCGCAGCGCCGCGGGCCGGTTGGCTTCGCAGGTGGGAATATGGTGGATGGCCGCCAGGTGATACAGCAGAGTGGGCTGAAAATCCGCCAGTACTCGCTGCAGCAGCGCTGCGTCCAGGATATCGCCGCGAACTACCCGCACCCCATCGCCGTGGGAGGCCAGGGACGCCAGGTCTCCCACGGAACCATCATCCAGAACCAATACCGGGACTTTGCGCTGCAGTGCGCGATCCACCAGGTGGGAGCCGATAAAACCGGCACCCCCCGTGATCAACACACGTTCTGAATCTTGCATGCTTTGAATTCGAGGGAAGTGAACGACTCAGGCTGGTAACAGTCGGTCGATGCTGTCTTCCCATCCTTCCCCGGAGAGTTCAGCCGCGCTGATCATCCGGCTACCGCTTCCGGCGTCGTTGAGAAAACCTTCAATTTTCCCCCCACAGGTGTAGTCAATGGCGACGAACGGAACTCCGAGCGTCTCCGCGAACAACACGGAATGGTAGCGCATGCAAATGGACATTTCAGCGTTGCGCATGACGCTCACCACCCGCGTCGGCGCCACCGGTTTGGTAATTACCTTTACCGGCACCTCACAAAGGGCCCGCAGACGTCGGGCCAGTGCGCGATTGAAACGACGGTCATCCCCACCAATCTGAAAACAGTGCATGGGATACAGATGCACTTCCGCCCGCAGATGTTCACCGCAATAGGCCAGCAAGCGCTCCAGTCCCCGCTCGAACGCCTGGCGGGCCCGGACGAATTCCGCGGGATTGTCGAGGCCCGAAAACTGCATTGGCCACTCGCGCAGGAAACAGGCCACTACCGGTGCCGCCTCGGTTGTCGGCCTGGTGATTCCGGCGAGGTAGTCCGCCGCCGGATCTCCGGACAGTGTCGCATCACCACGCCCGAATTCCTCTTCGCACCGGGTGCGCGCGGCGGAATCACGCAGGGAAATTTCACTGGCCAGCCGCAGGATATGTCCCACGACCGCGGAATACAGCGGGGAGCGCAACGGCCCGATGCCGCAGCCTTCGACCCGCAGACGCGCCCCTCGCCGCGCACCCCGTGCGAACGCATACAGGATATGGTTGAGGGCTTCCAGGTCCATCAGCGGACCACCGCCCACAACAATTTCATCGGCGGTTTCGCAGGCGCCCCGGAAGGCCGCGGAATAGGTTTCCACCAAGGTCACACCGGACACTCCCAACTCCCGCAGCGAATGCCGTGTCACGAATGGATACAGGCTCGCCAACCTGATTTCCGCGGGTGGTGACTCACGTCCCTGCAATCGCGCGAGCACCGTCGCGAGGATCGCCTTGTCGCCCACAGTCTCGGTGCCGTACCAACCCACCACCAGAACGCGGGCTCCGAACCCGACCGAGGGTTCCCGGCGCGGAATCGCCGCCACGCGACGGACCAGCTGCGTGCAACGAAAACGCCAGTGGCGCGTGTAGTGCTTGCGGAGAAATCGCATACTGGCGCCAGGCCGCGGTGGTGGCGGTGCCTTCAGCAGCCAGGACAAATCATCAGGGTCCCGGTTTGTGCGGACCGATACCGGTCGTTCACCCGCAAGCATCGCGCCGAGATCACGGCAGGCATCGCGGACCCCGGCATCGGGATTTGCGAGGGCGGCGCGGAACAACAGAAGCTCCGCGTCGTATCGCTGCAACGCCTGCGCGTCATCGAAAATTTCTCCGCCCGCCAGTGCAAGGAACTCCGGCGCCACCGCCAGGCGCCATCCGATCCCGGTGCCCGTCACCAGGTCCAGCAACTCATCCACCGCGGCGACAGCACCGGGATGTACCGCGGCCACGAGGCCGACACGCATTGACCCCAAGGAATTCAGGGCGCTAATGATCTGCGCTGCGGGTGGCTGCCGGAAGCGAAGCGGATCGAATACGTAGCTCAGACGAACGAGAGGTGCGGACCTGGCAAGCAGTACGCCGAGTTTTTCCAAGGTCGCCGCATGTAAAGGACCGGCGTACAGTAACTCCAGTTCGCGAAGCCGGGGAAAGCTGCGGTTAACGGATTGGATCCAGGCATTCGGATGGGCCGGGGGCAATTGCGCTCCCAGGAAAAGGCCCAGCTTGCGGGTTCGCCGATCGACTACCGCCTTGTGGCCCGCTAAGGGCCAGGCCAGGTAGCGCTGCCCGCGCCCAAAGGCGCGGCGGAACGATCCGCGCAGGGCCAGGCGAAGCAGGTCCCGGGCCTCGAGCAGCGCCATGAAATTTCGGGACCCGACCGTTGCAACGATCTGCTTTTTCAGAAAACTACGCATCGGCGAATTCATGGGGCTCGGGCATCGGCCAAGTTTCCAGTGGCCGGTTGAAGAGAGGAAAAGCGGCTGCGGGACGCGCGCCTCTCACGGGGGGTCCGGCCCCGTCCCGACCGGGCCTGTTCCGCAAGCTGTTCAATCCGAAAACAGGCGCGGGGCCAACCGGCCGGCCACAGGAAACCAGCAAAACAACCGCCGCAACAGCGGGTTTTCGATGACCCTGCGGGTGATCTGTATTTCGCGTAGTCGGTTTCCGGGGATGTGTCCCTTGCAGTGAATCATGTGGCTAGCGAAACGTCGTTCGCTGTTGCCCGAGGCGAGCGTATGGTTGAATTGGTAACCGATATCAAACACCTCCCCAGCCCGCTCGCGCAGCTTGTAGTTCAGATAGGTCTGCTCGTAGAAATAGTTGGTAGACGAGGTGGCGGATACCGAAGCCCAGCGCCCGAAGTCGGGGTCACTGGTGTCGAAAATTTCACGGTGCGTGCGGGGTACCACCAGCACCCCGGAGTTGAAATAGCTACGTTTCCAGTCCAGGTCACCCAGCACCTGCTGGATGTGCCGAATCGCTTCGTCATGAAAATCCCCGTACTGGCTGACCAGGTAGGCGCCGAATTGCGCGCCGGGCACGATCTCGAAGAGATCCGGACACCCGGGGCATACCAGCACGTCCGTGTCCAGGAACAGTAGTCGGTCATATTGTTCCAGCAGCCCGTGGCAGCCCATTTTTCCCCAAAGCACATCGCGTCCCGCCGCGCTGTCTTCATCCAGCACGACGAAATCGGCGTGACAGCGGCGCGCGTAAGCACGCATCAGATCGTGGGTATATTCGGCAAAGCGATGGTAACGTTCGCCAACCGTCAATGTGGCTACAACTCGTCGCTCGCTCGTCTCCGCCGCGTCTGGTTCCGGTCGCATGTTACTGAGGTTGGCGGGAAGGTCAGTTTGCACTCGGGCCAGAGAACTCTATCACCCCGATGTGGGCAGGCACCACGACGCAACCGGCTGCGCCTGGTTCGGCGGGCCGTGCGCCTCGAACACCTCCTGCACGGCAGGCGGATTGCGCACACCCGGTCGGTATCCGGTCCCTGCGATACCAGCGCCGCCAGGGTCCGCGGCCCAGCGAAAGCGGATTTCGCCGGCACACACCGTCGCCTGACACTCGATCAACGGCACTGGAGCGTGGATTCCGCCAACTGCCGGGCCAGGCGTCGTGCCTTCGCCTGTGCCAGTTCCTGCCGGGTCGGGCCGCTGAACAGGTTGTTCCCGCCAGAAGCATCACTTGGCTCAACAAAACCGATGTAGCGATCGAGCACGTTGCGATCCAGCTGCGAATGCCGGCCGGAGGCCCAGAACACCTCGAGGCTGTGCACGCGCTGTGTCTCACCGAGACCGAAGAACAGCAGATCATGACGCCGCGACAGCCCCTTGCTGTTAACTACCAGTTGCGCGGTTCGCACCTGGCCTTTGCGTGCGTGCAATGCGACGCGAGTACCCGGTAACGCCCGGTTTTCGCGACGGCGAAAACGTACCGACAACCAGTGTCCTGCGGGGCCGGTATTGTCGAATATCCGAAGCCGCTCGCCGGCAACCACCAGGTCGAGCCGGCCGTCTCCGTTCATGTCGCTCACCACCACGCGATCCCCGCTGCTCGCCGGGGGCAAATCGCCGGGTTCGAACCGGCTATCCGCGGTTTGCCGAAACCACGCCGGCCGCGCGTTGCGCTCCTGCCAGGGCCAGCGCCAGCCCGGTTCGGGAATCGATTGCGCCACCAGGTCCAGGCGGCCGTCGCTGTCCAGATCTGCCCAGTCCAGCAATCCGGGCAGGTCGAAAGCCGCCACGCGGCCACTGCCGGCCGGCTCATCTGCGCGCAACAGGTACCCGCCCCCGGCCAGCAACTCGGACTTTCCGTCCCCGTCGATGTCACCAAAGGCCAGGGTCTCTCCCGCGCCCGCGGGGATTACCGGCTCGGCTTGAAAGCGCCGCTGCTCCTGATTGCGCAGGCGGGTCAGGCCACTCGCACCCACGGCGGCCAGATCCATATCTCCGTCGCCGTCCAGGTCCACCAGCAGCACGTTGCTGCCGTCACAACACAGTGACGCCCCCCAATCTTCCGGCGCCGGCAGAAATCCGCCGTTCTGGTCGCCGAGCCACAGACGCCCGCGTGACTGATCGTCCAGCAGATAGAGATCCGGCCAGCCATCGCCGTTGACATCACCGGTGGTCGCCGCACGAATCCGCAGTTCAGCCAGCGCCCCCGCATCCCGGAGCTGGAAATCACCGGCCGGTTGGCCATCCGCGAGCAATACGCCCCTGTCCCCCAGCAGCAGCAGGTCTTCCAGCCGGTCGTTGTTGAGATCCGCCACCAGGATTCCGCGCAACGAGGATGCTCCGGTTACCGGCTCGTGCTCCCAGCGACCATCGCGGCGCTGGCGGGCCAGCACCAG
>JAJDOE010000104.1 GCA_022340345.1 Gammaproteobacteria bacterium | reverse complement strand
CGATCTCCGGAACCTATGCCGCGACCCAGTTTGTGTGTGCCGGTATCTCTATTCAGGCCAACGGTGTGTTTACCGCCAGCAAGGTGGTCGCCGCGAGTGTCAGTGCCGCATCGCGGATGCGCTGGCTGTCCGGCGTGTATGCGCGCGCGCGCAAACACCTGTTCTAGGGAGACCGGCGTTCCGACTATGGGCGTTTCCATCACCGAGGAAAGCCACCCGCTGCTCAAGCCGCTGCAGGCGGTTTTGTGGCTGGCGGGGTTTGCCGCGGTAGCGGTGATTCTCGCCTCGAGTGCTTGGTGCCTGTGGCGGTACGGCAGCAGCGTGTTTCTCGGCCCACATCAGGACTGGCTGGAGCTGGCCCTGGCAGACCCGCTGGCGGCTCTGCTCGCCACCGGGCCCTGGCGCAATCCGCAACTGGTCCCCCAGGGGCTTTTGCTGGCGGATCTCTGGTTGGGCGGCCGCCAGGGATTCAGCTGGTTAGCCGGGGCGGTATTGCTGGTCCTGAATGGGTTGTTGTTCCTGGCATTGTTGCGCCGGGATTCGCGCCTGACCCGCGGTGACGGCCTGGTGGCCGCGCTGCTGACGCTGGCCCTGCTGGTCTGGCTGGGTAATGGCGGCCTGTGGTGGATCCACGAACTGTTGCGTTCGCAACTGGCGGTGGCCGGTTCGCTGCTGTCGGTGCTGGCGCTGCGCCCGCTGGTCGAGGAGGCCGGTTTCCGGGAACGGCTGCCCCGGCAGCTTGCCCTTGCGACCCTTGCCCTTGCCGTAGCGTGCCTGAGTCATGCCGCCGGCCTGGTGGTAGCGGTGGCCGTTTCCATTGGCTTGCTGTTGTGCCGTGCCCGCGTGGTCTTGCAGGTGGTCCCGCTGCTTGCCCTCGGGGCGGCGCTGGTGGCGGGCACGGCCGGATCGCCGCTGGCATCGTTCGCACGAACGCCAGCCATCGCCCTGGGATTGCAATGGCCGATCCCCGGTGGCCTGCCAGCCGGGCTTGCGTGGCCGGCCGGACTCCTGCTGCTGGCGGGGCTCGGCTGGCGGTTTGTGCTGGGATTTTCCGCTGGGCGCTGGCAGGAAGCATTCGCCCCCCTGGTGCTGGTATTGACCGGCCTGCTGGCCGCCCTGGCCACCGGCCTGGGAGTCGGGCTGCGTGGAAGCTGGGAAGTGTTAGCCGCCGCCGGGACGGTGTGGTTGCTGGCATCCAGTCCGTTGTCGCGGCAGGCACGCCAGCGCTGGTTGCGGCCGGTGTTGCTGTTGGGTCTGGTCGGTCTGCTGCCGCTGCAATGGCAGGCCCTGGACAGCCTGCGGCAACTGGATGGCGAGAGTCGCGAGGCCACCTTGCGACGGGTTCTTGGGGCTCCGGGGGACGGGCTCCCGGCAAGCGCGCCTCGCCCGGTGCTGGCGGCGGCCATGCAAGTTGCCGGTATCGGCATGTTCGGAGCAGCCCACCTCAAGCGCATGGGTTCGGACATCGCCAGCCTGCAGGCTGACTTTAGCCAGCTGCGTTTATTGCAGCCCGCGGGAGAAATAGGCCTTCGCAGCCACGGAGAATGGTCGCAGCTGTCCGTGGCGGTAAAGCGGCTGGATGCGGCGGTGCGCTGGGTTGCGGTCAGCGACTCGGCTGGTCGCATCCTCGGTTTCGCGGTGCCGGGATACGCGCACGGCAAGCGGGTATCGGGGATCGTCGACAACGGCGGAAAGCAACCGTTGCGGTTGTACGCGCTGGAGAATTGAGGCGTCGCGGCCTGGCGACCTGGCACGAACCAACCGGATTGATCTGAATCAATGAGGCCCGGACCCGTTGCCAGCATAGATGATTGCCGGTTTGCGATCGAGGGTGGCTGATGAAGGAAAAACCTGTCAATGCGCGAGTGGATCCGGCCCGGGAGCAACGGGTGCGGGTGTGGGATTTGTTCATTCGCGTGTTTCATTGGGTGCTCGTGGCGGCCTTTTTCCTGGCCTACGCCACCGACGACGATTTTCTGACGCTGCATGTGTGGGCGGGGTACACGGTGGGAGCGCTTGTTGTGCTGCGGGTGTTGTGGGGCTTTGTTGGTCCGCGACACGCTCGATTCAGCGATTTCCTCTATGGCCCGGGCACAGTGCGGCGCTATCTCCAGGACCTGATTTTGTTTCGAGCGAAGCGTCACCTTGGCCACAGCCCGGCGGGCGGCGCCATGGTCCTGGCGCTCCTTGTGGGCCTGGCTGCTACCGTTTGGAGCGGGCTCGAACTGTACGCCATCGAGGAGAATGCGGGACCGCTGGCCGGCATTTCGGTGGAGCATATGCCGGTCGGGGTGCTGGGTTCGGGGATGGACGTGCTCGCAGATGAGGGTGAATCGAAGCGCGGGGAGAAGAGTGGTGATTCAGGGGGGCTGTGGGAAGAAGTGCACGAGGTGCTGGCCAATTTCGTCCTGGCGCTGGTACTGCTGCACGTTGCGGGGGTTTTACTTGCGAGCGTCGTGCACCGGGAGAATCTCATCCGGGCGATGGTGACGGGTTATAAGCGCGGCGATTAACCGGACGCTGCTTTCCCGCAACAGGAGGGATTGCTCGGCCCGTCCCTGGGCCTCGCCCTGCGGGCTCGCCGCGCTCGCGAAAATTCGCTCCCGGCGAATTTTTCGAACCGAAGGGTTCGAACCGCATCCTCCCCCTACGGCAAAATCAGAAAGGCCCCCGGATGAGGTTTTCAATAGCGCACAGGTCGGGATGGCTCGCCGCTTCGCGGCGAGCGCTGCCTCGCGCTGCGCGCTCGGCGGTCGAACCCGCTGAATTGATCCTCTCGGGTTCGAATCCAGCACGCTGACCGCCAAACCAGAAAGGCCCCCGGAGGGGGGCCTTTCTGGTTTGGCGGAGAGGGAGGGATTCGAACCCTCGATACGCTATTAACGTATACACACTTTCCAGGCGTGCGCCTTCAACCGCTCGGCCACCTCTCCGGAAAAATCAGGCGCGCAAGGGTATCGGAGTTATCCGGGCCACGCAATTGATCGCGATGCCCCCGCGGTGCGGGAATTTCCGGCCGTCGTCGTTGTCCAACCGGCAGCGGAGCGGACCGCTTTTGCAATACAACAATTCGGAGGCGGAGAAGACAATGATGGGTAGGAAATTTGCAGCGGGTCTGCTGGCAACTGGCATGCTCGTGGCCACAGCGTTCGCGGACAGCGGGCTGGTGGTCAAGCAAAGTCCGTACAGTGTGGTGGTAACCCTGGATCGACTCACGACGATCGTGCAGGGAAAAGGTCTCAATGTCGTCGCGCGAGTGCGGCATTCCACCGCCGCCAGCAACGCGGGGTTGAGCCTGCGGCCGACGGAGATGCTGATATTCGGTAACCCGAAGATGGGCACGCCGTTGATGAACGCCAACCAGACCATCGGAATCGACCTGCCGATGCGGGTGCTCGCATGGAAAGACGCCAACGGCAAGGTCTGGGTGGGTTATTACCCGCCTGCCGACCTGGCCGCCCGCCACGGCGTACAACGCCCGGGCATCATTCAGAAGATGACCGGCGCCCTGGACAAGCTGACCAGCGCGGCGATAGCCAGGTAGTCCGGAACCGGTCCGCTGAGTGACGGCCCCCGCATGGGGGCCGTTTTTGTTGCTGGTTTCGGTGCGGGGCGGTGAAAAAAAGGCGGCGACCGCAGCTCCTAACCCATTGAACAACAAGCAACATCTGGGAATGCCAATGCCCGCCGGGTTTTCAGGGCTGGTATTCCATCAGGTTCTCCTATAAATAGACCGCCTTGGATCGCGCCCCGAAACCAGGGTGTCGTCTCCACGATGACCGTACTATAATTCTCCGATTATCTTCTTTATTCAAAGGCTTATAAAAACGATGCGTCGGATTCAGATAGGTATCGTTGGCGTAGGGAATTGCGCCAGTTCGCTGGTTCAGGGCCTGCAGTATTACAAGGAAAAGACACCCGAGGAGGCCATTGGTCTCATGCACTGGGAGGTCGGCGGGTATCGTCCTTTTGACATCGAGGTCGCGGCGGCGTTCGACATCGACCAGCGCAAGGTCGGCAAGGACGTTAACGAAGCGATTTTCGCACCACCCAATTGCACCGAGATTTTCTGTTCCGAGATTCCGCCCGCGGGCGTGCCGGTGCGGATGGGCTGCATACTGGACGGCTTCTCCGAGCACATGCAGGGCTACGCCGATGCGCAGACTTTTCTGCCGGCAACGGATCCTCAACCCACCCGGGAGGACGTGGTCCGCGTGCTGAAGGAAAGCGGCGTCGAGGTGCTGCTGAATTACCTGCCGGTTGGTTCGGAAGAAGCCACCCGCTTCTACGCGGAGTGTGCACTCGCCGCCGGCTGTGCCTTTGTAAACAACATTCCGGTTTTTATCGCATCCGACCCGGCCTGGGCCGGGCGTTTCGAGGCGGCCGGCCTGCCCATTATCGGTGATGACATCAAGGCCCAGTTGGGGGCAACGATTACGCACCGCACGCTGGTAGACCTGTTTCGCCGACGCGGGGTGAAACTGGAACGTACCTACCAGCTGAATACGGGCGGTAACACCGATTTCCTCAACATGCTCAACCACACTCGTCTGGCCTCCAAGAAGGAATCAAAGACCGAGGCCGTACAGTCCGTTGCGGGTGTGCGTCTGGCAGATACCGATATTCATATCGGGCCCAGCGACTACGTTCCCTGGCAGCAGGATAACAAGGTGTGTTTCATTCGCATGGAAGGCAAGCTGTTCGGTGACGTGGCCATGAATATAGAAATGCGGCTGTCCGTGGAGGACTCGCCCAATTCCGCCGGTGTTGCCATCGACGCCATTCGCTGCGCCAAGCTGGCCCTGGATCGTGGACAGGGCGGCGTGTTGCACGGACCGTCGAGCTATTTTTGCAAGCACCCGCCCCGCCAGGTCACGGATGACGCGGCCCACAACGATGTGGAGCTCTTCATCAGCGGTGCGTCCGAAGGTGTGGACGAAATACCTCCACTGGATGACGGCAAGCAGGTTCTGGTCGCCGGCTGACACGAACCAGAAAACGGTACCGGGAAGGGCCCCACGTCGCAGGCATGGGGCCTTTTCTATTTCAGCGTCCCGCGCACGTACCAGATTCGTTGCAACACCGTCACGTGGGTGAGGATGCACAAGATCCACATTACCGGCAGCATCCAGCCCGTCAGGGCGCCGAAGACGATCAGCAGGATCCGCTCCGCCCGTTCCATCAGCCCCGTATGGCAGCTGCCGCCAAGGCCTTCGGCCCGGGCGCGGGTATAGCTGACCAGCAGCGCCCCGACCAGGGTTCCCAGGGACAGCGCGATTCCGGTGAACGAACCGGTCCGGTAAAAGTGTCCGGCCAGGCCCAGCAGAATCAGGGCATCCGCGTAGCGGTCGAGGACCGAATCCAGGAAAGCTCCAAAGCGGGTCGCACGGTTATGGGCGCGGGCCACCGCGCCGTCGAGAACGTCCAGGAAGGCCGCCAGCATCACGATCAGACCGCCGATGAACAGGTCCTGGACCAGTACCACGGCGGCGACCGCCGTTACCGCCAGTCCGGCGGTGGTTACCAGGTTGGGATTCAGGTCCAGGCGCCGGGCAACAATTGCCAGGTGACGGTCCATGGAATGTCCGAGTCGGGAGCTGATCATCGGTAGGTGCACGCCCTGCGGCGGAAATGGCATAGTAAATGGTGAGCGGAATGTATAACCCCTTTCCGGAAGTGTCGACAGGTTGCGGAAACAAACTGAAATGCGGCAGGTAGTGCACAGCATTCTCGGGCGAGCCCGGCCGGAGTTGATTCAACGTGAGCATTTCCCGTACATCGTGATCGAGAACGCCCTTCCGGAGGAATACTACGGCAAGCTCGCCGCCAGCTTCCCATCCCTGCAACAGGTCGCCGGACCGCGGCCGTTGCGCAACAACAAGGCGTACCGTCGGATGGCCCGTGGGGTGGTCGACAATCCCGATTTTGCGCCTGCCTGGCGGGCATTTTTTGCGTGGCATTCATCCGCGGAGTTTTTCCGGCAGGCTGCGGCCTTCTGGGGGGCGGACATCCGGCGCTGTTTTCCGGCCTTCGAAACCCGCATCGGACGATCCCTGGCGGACCTGAATACCGGTCCACGCCGGGATCTGCAACCGGTCCCGGGCCGGGACGTCCAGCTGGACGTGCAATTCGTCTTCAATAGCCCGGTGGCGCAGGAATCGTCGGTGCGTGGCGTGCATGTGGATCGCGGGCACAAGCTGTTCTCCGCGATCCTGTACTGCCGGGAGACCGGCGACGATGCCGGAGGTGACCTGCTGCTGTACCGTCCGCAGCCCCGGGACGGGCACCCGCGGGAGGTCGAGCAAATTGAGAAAGTGGGCTATGCGGCCAATACCCTGGTAATGTGGCTGAATACGCCCCTCAGCCTCCACGGCGTCAGCATGCGTCGCGTTACATCCCGGGCGCGACGGTACGTGAATTTCCTGGCCGAGTGTCCCGGATTGCCCGGGGATGGCGTGCATGGCCTGTTTCCGGACCCGGTGCCGGAGCCCTTCCAGCGCATCGCACCCGTTGCGCGGACCGACCGAGAACGGGCCTGAAGCAAAGATCCGCTTGCGGGCCTGTGCAAGGCTGTTTTACTCAACCCAGTTCCAAGGAGAAAAGTTGATGCGCATTTTTTATGTAGTCGTATTGAGTCTTTTTGCATTCGGTGTTGCCAGCGCCGAAGAATCCCCGGTCACGCTGCCGATCCATCGGTTGCACATGGACCAGGCGGCCAAGGTGGCCCAGGCGGCGATCAGTGCCTGCCGCGCCAAGGGGCTGAACGTTGCGGTGACCGTGGTGGACCGTGGTGGCCATCCCCAGGCGGTATTGCGCGATACGCTGGCCATGCCGATTACCGCGGAGATCAGCCAGCACAAGGCCTACGCGGCCCTGAATTTCAATTCCCCCACCTCCCAGTTGGAGGGGCGTTTCACCGGGCCGGCTTCACCTGCCAAGTTACCCGGGTTGATCACCAGTGCCGGCGGGGTGCCCATCAGTGCCGGGGGCACGATTATCGGCGGCGTTGGTGTCAGCGGGGCGCCGGACGGCAAGGACGATGAGGAGTGTGCCCGGGCCGGGCTCAACGCCATCCTTGCCGACCTGGAAATGGCCCTCTAGGCAACCCGAAAAAATCTCCACAGGTCCGCTGGACGTGGCCGGGCGGTGACTGTATTTTTGTCCCACCGGGCATGAGGCGTGCCGTGGAAGTGCCGGCCCTGGAAGCCATGCGGAGTCGCTCCGCGCTGCTCCGGGGCCCGACCAGAAACTTGAGGGGGACCCCGCGTATGAGTACCTGGATTCGATATTTTGGTGGCGTGTTGCTGCCGGTTGCGCTGCTGGCCGGAACCGCGAACGCCGCCGACAAAACGGTCGTGGCCCACGTGCGCGCGGTCAGCGGGACGGTCACCGCCGACAATCGCACCCTGCGCCCGGGCGACGTGGTGTACAAGGGCGAACGTGTGCAAACCGCCAAGGGCTCAACCGCCAACCTGGCGATGGTGGACGAAGCCGCGGTGCACGTGCGCGAACGGACTGAATTCGAAGTCCAGGAGTACAAGGTTGCCGAGGAGCCCGGCGAGAAAAACGTCGGCGTAATCCAGCTTCTGGTGGGTGGCCTGCGCACCGTCACCGGCGCCATCGGCGGGGACGATAATGACGACTACCAGTTGAAGACTCCGATCGCGACCATGGGCGTGCGCGGTACGGACTTTATTGCGGTGGTCTGCAACGATGCCGACTGCATCCTGAATGACCTGGATCCGGGCCGTTACACGCCGGGCCTGTATGCCGGCACGGTCACTGGTCGGGTCTACATGGCCGACGCCAGCGGCGTACATGATATTCCGGCAAATGGCGTTTACCGCTACGTCGGTCGCGAATTGCCTGGCGAAACGCGCATCCCCGACGGGTTCTATTCCGGCAAACCTTCGTCATTCCCGGCCGCCACCTCCTGTTGGTCCGGCGGCAACCTGTCACCCTGCTCGAACTGAGGCTGGACAAAGACCGGCTACCGGCCGGACCCCGAAAGGGGTCTGGCCTTTTTTGTTGGTCTCGCGCAGGGCTGGATCAGTAGCGGCGGCGGCGCAGGATGTCCACGGCGAATAGCCCGGTTTTCAATAGCAGCAGCATTGCCAGGATCCACAAGCCGGCCAGGTAGGCCATGCGCCAGCCCGGCGAGGCGGCGCGCAGGATGCGCAGGTCCTGCAGAAAAACCACCTCGCAAGCCGTGTTGCCGGTGTCGTCGCGGCTGGTGCTGGAACGGCGCCAGAAGCGTGGATCGTCCGCAGGCCGGTAGTCCACCAGCATGCCCTGCAAGTGAATCTGGTCGCCAACCTCTATCTGCGCGAGCCGTTTGCGTACCTGCGGATCGTCGGTAATCAGGTGGTTGTTGGAAAGCTGGTTGGCCCGGAAGGGAACGCCGTAGTCATGGCGGAAGTAGCAGGTCCAGGAACCGCTCTCGTAGCTCGCTTCGCGATAGGCGCCGTTCTGGATATTGTCTCCCCACACCACGCAAAGGTCCCTGGTGTCCACGGAACTCGCATCGTGGTAGATATCACGCAAGCCGGTGGGGTTGTTGTGGCTTACCACCAGGCCCCACAATTCGTAGGCTGCCACCGGGGCGACACGATAGCGCCGACCCGAGAAGGCAAATTCGAAGGCATCCCGGTGTAGCGGGGACTGGAGTGGATCCCGCTGCAGCTCAGCGAGCATTTTTGCGGGTGGTTCGAGGCGGTTTTTGTTCCAGGCGCCGGAACCGGCGAGCAGGGCCGCCAACAGTGCCACGATGGTCAGCAGGCGCTGCGACCGGAAATAGGCGGGCCGCACGCCCGGCGGGCGGCGACGGGAGCGCACCGGGCCGGGAGCGCCTTTGTTATAGGCCCGTTCACATTGGGGGCATCGCCAGTCCGGGGCCGGATCGCCGGCCTGGCGCTGGTAACCGCAGTAGGGGCAGACCGGCAGAAGGGATTCCACGGTGCCGATTCTGGCGGTGCGGGACGGATTTCGGTAGGGGTCCGGCCGCGGCAGGTCGCTGGCGGCCGGCAGGCGGGTAGACATGAGAACCAATAGAAAATAAGTAAAAATGCATAATAAACAAATAGATATGAATGATTTGTCAGGTATTATCTCACCTTTGACTTTGGCCCCCGCGGGATTAAACTCAGGTCTCTTCCTATGGCGGGGAAGGCTGGCCCCCCCGGCAGCGTCAGGGTGTGAACCCGGTCAGGTCCGGAAGGAAGCAGCCGTAACAACCGGAACGGGTGTCGTGGTCAGGCTGGCTGGAACCGCCTTCCTTTTTCATTATCGGCGAAACGCATGAGTTACCAGGCGCTTGCACGCACGTGGCGTCCGCGCACGTTCGCGGAGGTCGTGGGCCAGGAGCACGTGGTGCGTGCGCTGGTCAATGCCCTGGACAAGCAGCGCCTGCACCACGCGCTGCTTTTCACCGGTACCCGCGGTGTGGGCAAGACCACTCTGGCGCGTATCTTTGCCAAGGCCCTCAACTGCGAGCAGGGCGTCAGCTCGCAGCCCTGCGGTGAATGTGGCGCCTGCCGCTCCGCAGATGATGGTCGCATGGTGGATTTGCTGGAAGTGGACGCCGCCTCGCGGACCAAGGTCGACGACACGCGCGAACTGCTCGACAACGTGCAGTACGCTCCGACTCACGGGCGTTTCAAGATCTACATCATCGACGAAGTTCACATGCTTTCCGGGCACAGCTTCAATGCCCTGCTGAAAACCCTGGAGGAGCCGCCACCCCACGTGCAGTTCCTGCTGGCAACCACCGATCCGAAGAAACTGCCAGTGACCGTGCTGTCCCGTTGCCTGCAGTTCCACCTCAAGCCTCTGGATCAGGAGTTGATCCGCGCGCAGCTGGAGCGCATCGCCGCTGCCGAGAAGGTTGCCGCGGAGGCCGGGGCCCTCACCGACCTGGCCCGGGCCGCGGACGGCAGCTTGCGGGACGGCCTGAGCCTGCTGGACCAGGCGATTGCGCACGCTGGGGGCGAACTGACCAGCCGGCAGGTGCAGGCGATGCTGGGGCTAACCGAGCGCGGCGCGGTGCTGACGCTGTTGGAAAGCATTGCTGCGGAGGATGGCGACCGGGTGCTGGCGCTAGCCGCGGAACTGGCGACCCAGGGCGCCGATTTCGCCAGCGTATTGCGGGAAATGGCGTTGCAGTTGTACCAGCTGTCGCTGTTGCGGGCGGCGCCCGACGCCTTCGCGGCACGACAGCTGGACGCCGGTCCACTGCATAGCCTCGCGGACGGCCTGACGGCAGAGGACCTGCAACTGTTTTATGAAATTGCGGTACTGGGAAGACGGGACCTGCCGCTGGCTCCGGACGCCCGAAGTGGCTTCGAGATGAGCCTGTTGCGAATGCTGGCCTTCCGGCCGGAGGCGCCGCTACCCCAGGCGCGGGCTGGAGGTGGCGGGGCGCGGGCGGCAACGGCCTCACCGCGGGAGGCCCCGGCGCAGCCGGCAGTGGCGGATGGCGAGCCGGCCGCGGCAGCGGCGGACACCCGGGCTACCACAGCGGAAACCGCCGCAGAGCATGACGGGAGCCAGTGGCAAAGAATTCTTGCGCAACTGGACCTGGGGGGGCTTCCCCGGGAAATGGCCTCGCATACGGTGCTCACGGGCCAGGACAGCAAGTGCGTCACTCTGCGCCTGGATGCGCGTTTTTCCAGCCTGCTCAACGAGGAACGGCGTCGCGAACTGGAAGGCGCGCTCAATGCCCACTGGGAAATGAACCGCAAACTGGTGGTGGAAATTGGTGAACCGGATACGGAAACGCCGGCGCAGGCGCGTCAACGGGCTGCCGACGAGAAACGCCAGGCAGCGGTCGAATCGATCCACAGCGATCCGTTGGTGAAGGACCTGGTGAAAACCTTTGATGCCGAACTGAGTACGGATTCCATACGAGCGAAAGACTGACGGGAGCCCAGATGAAAGGCGGAATTGCGAACCTGATGAAACAGGCGCAGGCGATGCAGGAAAAGATGCAGGCTGCGCAGGACGAACTGGCCAAACTGGAAATCACCGGCAGCGCGGGTGGTGGCATGGTGGAAGTGACAATGAATGGTCGTCATGACGTTCGGCGGGTACGCCTCGGCGAAAACCTGCCGCTGGATGACCGCGAAGTCATTGAAGACCTGGTGGCCGCGGCGGTAAATGACGCGGTGCGCAAGGTGGAGAAAATCACCCAGGAAAAGATGCAGGGGCTGGGCGCCGGCATGGGCCTTCCCGCTGGCCTCAAGTTGCCGTTCTAGCATGCGCTGGACAATCTGTTCGCCCTGTTGTTTTCGCCAGATTTCCACCCGCTGAGCCATGGCCGACCAGCGCACCATTGAGGCTCTGCGCCGGGCCTTGAGCCGCCTGCCCGGGGTCGGGCCCCGTAGCGCCCAGCGCATGGCCTTCCATCTCCTGGAGCGCGACCGGGAAGGCGCGCGCCTGATCATCGACACCCTCGAACGGGCGCTGAGCGACGTGGGCCATTGCAGCCGCTGCAACAATTTCAGCGAGAGTGAAGTCTGCGAGATCTGCAGTTCGGCCCGGCGTGACGCCGGGTTGCTGTGCGTAGTGGAGTCACCGGCGGACCTGGAGGCGATGGAGAAGGCCGGCTTTTACCAGGGAATGTACTTCGTGCTCATGGGACGCATCTCACCCCTGGACGGGGTCAGCCTCGACGAGTTAGGGGTTGCCCAGCTCCGGATACTGCTGGATTCCGGCGTGGTGCAGGAGGTCATACTGGCCACCAACCTCACGGTGGAAGGAGAGGCGACCGCACACGCGTTGACCGAACTGCTGCGCGGTCGTGGCATCACGGTCAGCCGCCTGGCCCAGGGTGTACCCGCGGGGGGAGAACTTGAATACCTGGATGGGGTAACCCTGGAGCATGCCCTCAGCGGGCGGCACGAACTGTAGTACGCCGTCGCGCCTTCAGGACAGGAGACCACCGCGGATTCCGAGGCTCGGAATGACGCCCGGTAGGAATGGGCGGCGAAGCCGCTTGCCCGCGGTCAGTCGAGCAACGCGTTGATTTTTGCGGCGCAGATGAAGTCGTTATCCGACAAGCCGCCGATGGCATGGGTGGTGTAGCTTATCTCGCACTCCCGGTAGCCAAAGCGAATATCGGCGTGGTGGTCTTCCCGGTGGGCGATCCAGGCGGCGCCGTTCACGAAGGCGGTGGTCTCGTAATAATTCTTGAAGCGAAAG
>JAJDOE010000046.1 GCA_022340345.1 Gammaproteobacteria bacterium | reverse complement strand
CGATGGCGACGGCGATCTCGACCTGTACCTGGTGCAGGGACATATGCTTGGCAACAAGAATCTGTCGACAGCCGTGTTCCCGCCGCAACACCCCGTTCCCCTGAGTGATCGCCTCTACCAAAATCAGCTTGAGGGCGGCCGGCTGCGCTTCACAGACGTTACCCGTGCCGCCGGCGTGGAGATCGCGCTGGGATATGGCATGGGTGCCGCCAGCGGTGACATCGACAACGACGGCGATCCGGACCTGTACATCACCAACTTCGGTGACAACCAGTTGCTGCTCAATACCGGCGGCCGCTTCCGCGACGCCACCGCGGAATACGCAGTTAACGACCGCGGCTGGAGTGTAAGCGCGGCGTTTGCCGACATCGACGGGGATTCCTGGCTGGATCTGTACGTGGGCAACTACGTCGACTATGACCTGGCCAACCCCCGGATCTGCCTGAGTGCGGCCGTAGTAAAGGAATATTGCGGACCGGCTTCCTTTACGGTCCAGCCGGATTCCCTGTTCGTCAACGAAGGCGGCAAACGGTACAGCGACCAGAGCACCCGCAGCGGCATTCGCGCCGAATTCGGGGGCGCGCTGGGAGTCATTTCCGCCGATTTCAATGGCGACCATCAACCGGACCTGTACGTGGCCAACGATGGCGTACCCAACCAGTTGTGGATCAACCAGGGAAAGCGCCGCTTCGTGAACGACGCCATGCTGGCCGGCGTCGCGGTCAACATGAGTGGCGCGGCGGAAGCCAGCATGGGGGTGGATGCCGCTGATTTCGATGGCGACGGGGACGTGGATCTTTTTATGACCCACCTCACCCGGGAGACCAATACCCTGTACGTAAACGACGGAACCGGACTGTTCGAGGACCGGACGGTGGCCGCGGGGCTGGCCAACCCGAGCCTGCCCTTTACCGGGTTCGGGACGGGCTGGCGGGACTTTGACAACGACGGGGACCTGGACCTGCTGCTGGTGAACGGCGCGGTGTACCGCATCGAAAGCCAGGTGCTGGCGGGCGAAGCCCACCCGCTGAAGGAAACCAACCAGCTGTTCGAGAACCTGGGCAACGGGCGATTCCGGGAAATCACCGCCAGCGCCGGCCCGGTGTTCCAGGTGGCGGAGGTCAGCCGGGGCGCGCTGTTCGGCGACCTGGACAATGACGGCGACACCGACGTGGTGATAACCAACAATGGCGGCGCCGCGCGGGTATGGCGAAACCGCATCGGGCAGGACAATGCCTGGCTCGGTCTGCGCCTGGTGGAACACCAGCGTGACGCTTATGGTGCACGCGCCGGGATCGTGGATGCGACCGGGCGGCTGGCGTGGCGCCGGGTCCACAGCGATGGCAGCTACGCGGTTGCCAACGATCCCCGGGTGCGCTTCGGCCTCGGCACGGACGCGGCGCCCCGGCAGGTCACGGTGATCTGGCCGGGCGGGACCCGCGAAGTTTTTTCGAACCTGGCCACTGGCCGGTACCATGTGCTACACCGCGGCCAAGGAGACAAACCATGAAACGCGCGCCCCTCATCGCCGCCGCCACGCTGCTGCTTGCCGGATTTGCCAGCACGCCCGGTTTGGCGGCAGCCACGCCGTCTCTCAACGCCCTGACCAAGGCCAGCCAACCGCCCCTGGAGCAGTTCGAGCCCGGTCTGCGGGAGCGCCTGAGCAAGGCACGGGAAGCTGCGGAAAACGCGGGGGAGTCCACCGGCCGGGACGCAGCGCGCGCCTGGGGCCAGCTCGGAATGCTCTACCACGCTCACGACATCCGCGATGCGGCACGAGCCTGCTATCAGAATGCCTTGCGCGCCGCGCCGGATGCCTTCAGCTGGTTGTACCTGCTGGCGTACCTGGAACAGGACGCGGGTCACAACCGCGAGGCCATCGCCGGTTACCGCAAGGCGCTGGCGGTGCAACCCGATTACCTGGCGGCGCAGCTGCGCCTTGCGGGATTACTGCTTTCGGAGAACGCCAATAGCGAAGCGGAAAAGATTTTTGGCGCGGTACTGGACAAGCATCCGGCCAGCGCCATTGCGCTGGCGGGCCTGGCGGAAATTGCCATGGCGGAACGCCGCTACGACCAGGCGGTGGAATTGTTCCGGCGCGCCCTGACCCTGGAACCCGAGGCCAGCCAGATCAACTACCGTCTCGCCCTTGCCTACCGCGCCATGGACAAGCTGGAACTCGCCAAACAGTACCTGGAAAAGAAAGGCCCGCGCCTGCCGGCGATCTCCGACCCACTACTCGCGGAAGTCAGCAAGCTGCGGTCCACCTCGCAATTGCACATCCGCAAAGGTGTCGCTGCCTATGAAGCAGGCGACTACGCCGCGGCCGCGAAACACTACCGCGCGGCGCTGGAGGAGGACCCGGACGACGCCCGTACCCTGGCGGCGCTGTCCTGGGTGCTGGAACTGGATGCACGTCACCTGGAGGCCATGCAGGTGGTGCAAACCGCTTTGCGGATCGACCCCGCCCTCGGGGCCGCCAACTACCAGATGGGGGCGCTGCTGGAACAGGCCGGCAATGACGCTGCTGCCATTGAACACTATCGCAAGGCGGTGATCGCCGAACCCGATGCAATTCCGCCGCGGGTGCTACTGGCAAACGCCCTGTTGCGGGGGCGCCAGTTCCGGCAGGCGGCTGCCCACTACGAACGCCTGCTGAAAGCCCTTCCGGACGATGTGCTGGTGCGCTACCGGGCCGGACTGGCGAATCTCGGCGCCGGCAAATGTGACGCGGCAATCCAACACCTGCGCCACGCTTTCGAAAATCTGACCGGCAACGCCACCCTGCTTGAAGCCATGGTGCGCGCGGTGGCCACCTGCCCCTCCAGCAGCCCGGCGGACCGCCAGGCGGCCCTGGTCTACGGGCAGAAGCTGTTCGACAAGCTGCAGCGCCCGGACACCGGCGCCACCCTGGCGATGACGCTGGCGGCGCTGAAACGATTCCCGGAGGCCATCGCGCTGCAGAAAAAGGTGCTGCAGGCCGCGCAGGGCGCCAAGCTGCCAGCGGCAATCATGCACGCGTTCGAAAAGAACCTCGCCTTGTACGAGGCGAATCAGGCGGCGGCCAGCGCCTTCGAAACGGATGAGCCGGTGTTCAACGTGCCACGGGTGGATTCCCGCCAGCGACTGGCGATGGCCCGCGGCAAACCCGCTACGCAGTAAGCGGCGCACCCTGGTTTACGGCGTGGGGGCCAGCATGCTGGGTTCGTCCGCAAACGGGTCAGCCGGCATGCTGCGTGCCCGGTAACTCGCGAGGTCCGCGGCCAGCACCGGGTCATGCGCGGACTCCAGCAATTGCGCGGCGCGCGGGAAATCGCCGGTGGCGGCGCGCAGCATGGCCTGGGTGCGCAGGTAGCGAGGATCGTCGCTGGCCCGGCGCAAGGCGGCGATCACCGTCACGGCATCGAAGCCCGGCGGCAATACCTGTCCCTGCAGGGCATGTAAGCGCAACAACAGGTTCCACAACTCCGGGTCCCGCGGGTGGCGCGCGATGCCCGCACGCAGCACCTCGCCGGCGGCCGCCAGCCGTCGCCACAGGCGGAATTTGTCCGGGTGGGAATCCACCAGCACCTGGTAGTGAACCGCGGCCTGCTGTGGCTCCTTCTGCATCAGGGCATCCGCCAGCGCCAATCGCTGCTCCGGCCCGTCATTGGCGGCGAACGCCCGCTGCAGAAACTCCTGTGCCGCCCGGCGCTCTCCGGCCCGCCACTCCAGCCGTCCGCGCTCCAGCAACATCGCGGCGTCGAGGTCCGCGCCGGAAAGCAGGGCGCGCGCCTCGCGGAACCGCCTTGCCTCGCGCAACAGGCGTGCCAATGCCAGCCGCGCGGGCCCGAGTCCCGGGTCGGTAACCAGCGCCAGCCGCCACTCCCGCTCGGCCTGCTGCAGGTCGCCACGGGCGTGGGCCGCCAGGCCGCGCGCCATGTGTTGCTGGGCATCGCTGGGCCGCTGCGCCATGCGCTGGGTGAACTCCCGGCGGCTTTTTTCCTCCAGCTCCTGGAATACCGCCAGGTGGTGGTTGGCATCTTCCCGCCGCCCCTCGCCGCGCAGGGCCATCGCCAGCATCCAGCGCAAGCGGGCGAGCTGCGGCCAGGCAGCCACCGCCGGCTCCAGGTACTCGCGGGCGCGGCGAAATTCTCCGAGCGCCAGGTGCGCACGGCCCGCCTGCATCTGTGCCGCAGCGCGGGTTGCCGGCTGCCGGGCGCGGGTGGCGGGAACGATGACTTCCAGGGCCGGGGCGATCTGGTTGGCGTCGAGGTACAGCCGGGCCAGCCGGGTGCGCACCTCGTGGTCCTCCGGCCAGCGCTGCAGCAGGGATCGCCAGGCGCTGATGGCGTTGGCAAATTCACCCATCGCCTCCAGGGCAAAAGCCTCGCCGTAGGCCCAGGTGCGCTGTTCCGGCTGCGCGGCGCGGGCCCGGGCGAAGGCCGCAGCGGCCGGCGCATACAGGCCGGCTCGCTGGTAGGCGAGCCCGAGAGCACCGTAGCCGGGTCCCGCGGCCAGATTCGCAAGACCCGCACGGGCATCACGGATGGCGCCGGCCACCGCCGGATCCATGCCGTCCAGCGACGGTTCCGGTGGCGCGGCCCGGGAACCGGCGCCGGCGCAAAGCAACAGAAACAGCCCGACAAACGCCGCGTGCCGGCCGGTTCGGTTACTCGCTCGCGCTGATGGCATGGTAGCGGCCGGTGGTCAATTGTGGGTGCCGGGTGACCTCGCCGGATGCCCAATGGATCTCGACGTCCACCGCCCCGTTAAATTCCCCCAGCCCAATTACCAGGCGCGGATCGTTGGCCGCCGCGTAGCTGCCATCGCGCCGCACCCGGCGCCACAGCTCGCGCTCGCCGGCGCGTACCCGCACCCGCGCACCGATCGCGGCGCGCCCGTGGCGGTTGCGAAGATCCAGCCCCAGCCAGCGATTGTCCTGGCCCACGGTGTTGATCAGCACGTGGGCGGGACCGTTGTTGTTGTTGATGACGATATCCGTGTCGCCGTCGTTGTCCAGATCACCGAAAGCGGCGGCACGGCTGACCGCCGGACGTGTCAGGTCGCCGGAACTGACGTCCTGGAAATGTCCCGCCTGGTTGCGAAACAACTGGTTGGGCTGCGCCAGGGGCCACGGATCTCCCCGCTCGCGCAAGGTGTCGTCTATGGTCACCCGCCCGTTGGCGACGAACAGGTCCAGCCAGCCGTCGTTGTCGTAATCCAGCCAGGCCACACCAAAACCGGTATAGGGAAAGCTGGCGCGCCCCAGGCCGCTGGCCGCTGTGCCGTCGCTGAACCAGCCGTTACCGTCGTTGACATACAGGGTGTTGGTCTCGCGGGTCAGGTGCGTGACAAAGAAGTCTTCGTCACCGTCGCCATCGTAATCCGCCAGGTCCACCCCCATGCTGGCCTCGGCCACTCCTTCCTGGTTCACCGCTACCCCCGCCATCAGGGCATCGTTGCGAAACCGCTTCCCTTGTTCGTTGATCCACAACTGGTTGGCGGTACCGTCGTTGGCGACCAACAGCTCCGGGAAACGATCTCCGTCCAGGTCCGCGGCGATCACCCCGAGAGCCGCGCCAAATACGCTGTTGAAGCCATATTCCCGGGTCGCTTCCACCAGCCGTCCCTTCCCCAGGTTGCGGTAGAACACGTCCGGTGCGGGCTCGTAGCTGAGCGGGCTGCAATAGTCCGGACGTCCCGCGCTATTGCGACAGGCGCGGTGGCTGGCGATATCGAACTGAACGTAGTTACCGACGAACAGGTCCAGCCAGCCGTCGCGATCCACGTCCACAAAACTGGCGCTTACGGCCCAGTACGGGTTGCCGGTCCCGGAACCCACAGCGAGCGGCACAAAGCGGCCGTCGCCCTGGTTCCGCAACAGGCGATCGGGACCCAGATTACTGAAATACAGGTCCGGCCAGCCGTCGTTGTCCACGTCGCCCACCGCCACGCCCATGTTGTAGTCATCTTTCGTGACACCGAGGCCGCTGGCGGCCGTCACGTCACGAAAAACCAGGCGCCCGTCTTCCACCAGGCGATTCTGGAACAGGCGCGCGCCCGCCACCTCCGGGCCGCCAGCGGCCGGGCCGGCGGATCCCAGGGGCCCACCCTGGCCCAGCAACACGTCCAGGTCGCCGTCCCGGTCGTAATCCAGAAGCCCCGCGCCGGCGCCCATCATCTCCGGGAAGTACTGCTTCCCGGACATGCCGTTGAAATGCGTGAACGCGACGCCCAGCTCGCCGGCGGACTCCACGAACGGGCCTGCCGCCCGAACCGCACCGGCAAACGCCAGCAGCAGCAGCGCCGGCAGGACGGTCGCCGCCTTCACTCCGGATAGCTCTCCAACACTTTCACTCCGAATAGCTCGCCAACACCTTCACTCCGGATAGCTCGCCAACGCCATCACTCCGGATAACCAAAATAATCAATGAAGGGCTGCAGCCGTTCCATATGCGGTTCGAAAAAACGACGGTACCGAAGCCAGCGACCGGCGGCCCGCTGGTAGAAGGGCTCGGCTACCTGGTGATAGCTGGTGGTATCGATCAGACCCCGTTCCCGGACCCGGTCATGGAACGAAAGCACCTGGTCGTCCCACGGCAGGTCGAGGAATTCGAGCAACGCTCCGATCTCCGCGCGCGGGTCCGATACCAGCGACTCATAACGCACGCGGTGGCTGACCAGCGGCAGGCGTTCCTCGAACAGGCGCCACAGGCCCATGACCCGCTCGTACATGGCCACCGCATCCTCCAGGGAAAAGAAACTCGCAAAGGCGTCATTGAGCTGGTAGTCCTGCATAAAGCCCGATAACACCACGTCGCAGGGGTGACGCACGGCGAACACGAAGCGGGCACGTGGAAACAGGCGCCAGATCAGTCCCGCCTGCACGGTACGCATGGGCAGCTTGTCCACCACCAGCCGGTCGTCGCCCGCTGCGTACTCCGCTACCGCCGACTGGTAGACCTCGCGCAACTGCTGTGCGTCTTCGCCGCTGAGCGAGGCGATGCCAACGGGAAATCCACCGGGCATGGCCGCCAGGCGTTCCTCCACCGCGTGCATGGTGGGTTTTTCTTCCAGGGTCTGCACGTCGGGATGGGAATCCAGGATCACGTCGCACAAGGTCGTTCCCGACCGCGGGAAACCGATCAGGAACACCGGCTGCGCATCGCTCGG
This sequence comes from Gammaproteobacteria bacterium, assembly GCA_022340345.1. Lineage (GTDB taxonomy): Bacteria > Pseudomonadota > Gammaproteobacteria > HyVt-429 > HyVt-429 > JAJDOE01. The sequence continues at coordinate 15,085 of JAJDOE010000046.1, read as the reverse complement.
CGGCAGTTCACTCCAGTCCGACGGATCCCGGTCCCGGAAAAAGCTGTGCACCGCTTCCACGCGTTGTGCGTAGCGCTGCGGGTCCACCCGCCGCAGGCGAGTGCTCTCGCGCATCAGCCGGTTGCCCTCGAGCAGGTGAGCAAAGGCATGCTCGCTGTCCTCGGCGCGGTCATAGAGCTGGCCCAGTTCGTAGTGAAAACGGCTGGCCACCCGCGGCGGCAAGCTGCGCAGATTGAATCCGGAGAGCCGCCGGATGCCATCGCCGGGGGAGCCGGCACGCCGGGAAAACCGCGCTGCTTCCAGATTCAGCTCCGGGTGTTCCGGCGCCAGCGCCAGCCCCTGTTCTACCAGCGCGGCGCCTTCCTCGACCCGGTTGAGCGCCTCCAGCAGTGCCGCCAGCTGGGCGATGGCGTCGACGTTGTCCGGGTCCCGTTGCAGGGCATTGCGCATTGCCTTTTCCGCCAGCTCCGGCTGGCGCCGCTCCTCCAGCAGTACGCCCAGGTGCACCCAGCGGGCGGAACTGTCCGGGTCCAGTTCCACCGCCCGGGCCAGGGCGCGGTGGGCGTCTACCAGACGACCGGCGGCGTGCAGCGCCAGGCCCAGGTCGGTCTGGTAGGCGGCCTCCCCGGGGGCCAGCTCCGCGGCCCGCCGGAAGCAGGAAATCGCCGCGTCGGGCTTGCCCGTTTCAATGTAAACCGTGCCCAGATTGTTGTGGGCGCGGGCGAAGGCCGGATCCAGCCGCGTGGCTTTCTCGAAGCAGCGGGCCGCCTCCGCGAAGCGGCCCACGGCGCGCAGCACGTGACCGCAATCGTTCTGCACCATGGCGCTATCCGGCTTACGGTGCAGCAGCTGGCGAAAGACGTCCGCCGCGTCCTCGCGTTGCCCGCGGTTATTGAGCACTTTGCCCAGGGCATGCAGCGCATCGTCCAGCGAGGAATCCAGTGCCAGCGCGCGGCGCAATACCGGCTCCGCTTCTTCCAGTGCGCCGCGGTCCGCCAGCAACTGGCCTAGCTGGCCGTGGGCAACGCCGAACTCCGGGTCCAACCCGATCGCCTGCCGGTAGGCGGCTTCCGCATCGACGCTTCGGCCCCGGGCCCGCAACACGTTGCCCAGGCTGTTGTGGGTCGCCGCGTCGTTCGGGTCTTTCTCCGCTGCCTGGCGGATCAGGCGCTCCGCGTTTTCGAGTTTGCCTTCCCGCAGGTCCAGGTTGCCCAGCATGTGCAAGGCCTGGGCGTGCCCGGGCTGCCGGTTCAGAACTTCCAGGTAGCCGGCCTTGGCCTCGGCGGTTCTTCCATGCCGATGGTGGATGAACGCCTGGTCGAACAGGTCGCTGGTGGATGGGGACGTTTGGTTCATGCTTCGCGGCTGATGCGGTGGCCGTCGATGTATAACACATCCACCGGGTGCTCACGGAAAAAGGCCAGTGCCTCGGCAGGACGTTCCACAATGGGCTCGCCGGGACCGTTGAGGGAGGTATTCACCACCACCGGCACACCGGTACGCGTGTCCAGCGTCTGCAGGGCGGATGCGAGTTGACCGGAACCGGCGTCTACCGTCTGGATGCGGGCACTGCCGTCCACATGTTTGATGGCGGCAAGGGCGTCGCCCCGGACCTGCGCGGTAAACAGCATGTAGGGTGATGGCAGCGGGCAGCCGGAAAAGAAATCCGCCGCCCGCGAGGCGAGTACCGCGGGCGCCAGCGGGCGCCAGGCCTCGCGGCCCTTGATGGCATTCACGCGGCGCCAGTTGTCCAGCGGACCCGGATTGGCCAGCAGCGACCGATGACCCAGCGCGCGCGGGCCCATCTCGCTGCGTCCTTCCACCCACGCCACTACCCGGTCCGCCTCCAGGTCGGCGGCCAGGCGCTCGCCGGGCCCGCGGGCGTCGGCCCCGCCGGCCGGCTCCACGGCCATCCCGCTGGCCCGGGCGTCATCGCAGGCGGCCTGTACCTCCGCCGGCTCCAGCGGTATTCCCAGGTACGGTGACTGATTGACGCCCCGACCGGCGGCCTGCCGCGGCCGGCCGAGCACGTTGTGCCACAGGTACAACGCGGCGCCGACCGAAAGTCCGCCGTCGTCGCAGTTGGGTTCCACGAACAACCGCTGGAAGATTCCGGTGTTCGCCAACTGGGTGTTGCTGGGGCAGTTCAGCGCGCAGCCGCCACTCAGGCACAGGGCGTCCACCGGGCGCCCCGCCCGGGCGAGCAGGCGCTGCAGGGCATCGGTGGCCTTCCGGTAGCAGGCCTCGAACAAGCGCTGGGTGCTCGCCGCCAGGTCGCGGGGAAATGCCTCCAGCACGTCGTTGAATCCGGTCTCGTCCGCCTGCCCGCGGCAGTGGGCCATCCAGCCGGCGAACGGAGCGTCCCCCAGCGCGCGCAGCATGTCGTAGCCGTTGCCCGCCAGCGCTTCTTCGAAAAAAACCGGTTCCCCGTACGGGGCCAGGCCCATCAGCTTGCCCTCGGCGCCGACCACGTCAAACCCGGTCTCCACTCCCACCGAACGGTACACACCGCCCATCACCAGGTGGTGCGGGGCCAGCGTATAGAGATGGCTTCCCTCCCCGTACAGGAAATAGCCGCTGAGGTTGCGTCGCGCATCACCACCATCGTGGGTCAGTACCGCGGCGCGCTCGAAATCCGACCGGTAAAAACTGGAGGCGCCATGACAGACGTGGTGATCCACCACCAGCCCGGGAATCTCCCGGTCACCAAGGCGAAGCTGTACCGGCAGGTGCATCCCCAGGCGCACCGGGTCATCGAAACTCGCCGGGTCGATGCCATCGGCGACGATCTCCTCCAGGCCCCGCTGCCGTTGCCAGTGATCGTGGGTCATGTACTGGTTCATCCAGCCGTGGCTGGCGATGGTCCCGGCCGCGAATTGTCGCCACTCCGGCAGCAGCCGCCGGAAGCGGTCCCGATGCAGACCTTCCAGGGTCCGGGTCTGCTCGTTGAACAGATCCCGCAGGCCGTGGGCCAGCGCCCGGTTGAGATCGACCCCGGCCTGGTCCAGCAGGTGCGCGAACGGCGACGGCAGCGGATGATGTGCGGGATCCGCGAAGCGGATTTCGCAACCCGGGATCAGCCCGGTGAGCATCTCCATGTCCTGGGTGGAAGTGAGCGCGCACAGGTCCACGTCCCGAACCGACACGCCGGCCGCGGCCAATGCCTGCTGGATATCGTCGCCGGTGATGCCCACCGCGTGCTTGGTGCGCGATGTCCGTTCGCGCAAAACGTGGCAACGCAGCACGCCGTCCTCCAGCACGCTTACCGAGCCGTCGTGCCCGAAATGCAGACCGAGGACGATCACCGCTCAGGCGGGGCCGCGCCCGGGCAGCACGTCGAAGGCAATGCTGACGCGGGTCTGGTCGCTGTCGAAAGGAATGGTGCGGTGATACAGGTAGGACGGGAACAGCACGATGGTCCCCTCTTCCGGCTGCAGCAGTTGAACCGGTGGTTCGCGGCGCAGCTTGAGAGACGCCGGTGGCCGACCAAACTCGATCCAGCCCGCATGCCCGTCGTCCTCCGCACGGACCACCGTCGGCAGCTTGGGGTAGTAACAGCCACTGACCCAGCCCGAGGGGTGGGTGTGGGGCAACTGGTGACCCTGGCGTTCCATCACCACCGCCCAACCCACCATCCACCACTGGGGCAGGCCATGGCATAAAAAGGGATGCGCCGGGTTCGCCGGCAACTCGGCCAGGTAGTCCTGTACCCGCTGCTGCAGAAATTCACGCAGGCGCGGCACCGGACCTTGCGAGTCCGCCAGCAGGTTGCCGGTATGCCGGCCGTGCCGGGTGGCGTTGGCGGCCCGTTCGTAGACCAGGCTGGGATGCGTCGTCACGTACTCCACCAGTTGCGCGTTGAACTCGGCCAGATCCGCCGCGTCCAGCCGCCAGCGGCGCACCAGTCGCCGGAAATCCAGCAGGCTCAGGGCCTCGGCGTCCCGCCCCGTTTCCCACAGGGCCGCGGCGCGGTAGGCGATTGCCTGGCGATTGGCGGGCGCCAGGCCCAGCGCGGTATCCAGCGCGTCAATCGCTGCATCCGCCTGGCCCCGCTCCAGTTCTGCCGCGCCACGGAAAATCCACGCATCTACAAATCCGGAACGCAGCGCAATGGCTTTCTCGAAGCAGCGCACCGCGGCGTCCGCGTCGCCCAGGTCGCGCAACACGTTGCCCAGGTTGGCGTGCGCCTCCGGGTACTCCGCGCGCCGGGCGATGGCGGCCTCGAAAGCCTCCCGCGCCGCCTCGGTCTCGCCGGCGGCGCGCAGGGCCAGGCCCAGATTGTTGAGGGCCTCGGGGAATCCGGGGCGCACCACCAGCGCTGCCCGGTACTGGCGTATCGCCTCGTCCAGCCGGCTGTCCCCCTGGTGGGCGATACCCAGGTCGTTACGCAAGTCCGGGTTGTCGGGCTCGGCGGCCAGTGCCCGTTCCAGGTCCCGGGTCGCGGCGGCATGGTCTTCGTCCGCCACCGCCAGGCGGGCGCGGGCGCGCAGGGCATCCACATCCTCCGGCTGCTCGACCAGCAGCCTGTCCAGCAACTCGCGGGCCTGCCGGCGGTCACCCGCCAGTCCCAGGGCGCGTGCCTCGCCGATGCGCGCCGGCCGGTAGTCCGGATGTTTTGCGAGCACCTGCTGGCACAGCGCCAGGGCCTCGCCGGCCTGGGCCGGAGTGTCCAGCAGCGCCGCCAGGTTGAGGGCCGCCTGCGGGTGCCCTGGCTCCGCCGCCAGCACCGCACGGTAGCTCGCCACCGCCTCGCTGCGGCGGTCCAGCCGCTCCAGGGCAATCCCGTATCCATACCGGGCATCCACGAAACCCGCATCCAGCCGCAGGGCGGCGGCATAGGCGTCCAGCGCCGCGGCCGCATCGCCGAGGGCCAGGCGCGCGTGGCCGAGATTGGCGTGGGCCGGCGGGAAGTCCCCACGCAGGGCAATGGAACGCCCGATCAGCTCCACTGCCGTGGTCGCATCGTCGCGCTGGTAGCTGCAAAGACCCAGCAGGTTGAGGGCATCCGCGTGTTGCGGGTCCGCCGCCAGCACCCGCGCGTAGCAGTCCGCCGCCTCGGCAAGCCGGCCGGCCTGGTGGTGTTCCAGGCCCTGATGAAGAGTTTGCGTGGATTTCAACGGGGATTCGCGCCGGATCCTGCGGGAAAAGCGAGAGTACCGGGTATCCGTCGGCCCGTCAGCCCGGGCATTCGGGGAGAAATCCGGCACCGCGACCGGATCGAACCCGCCGGCGTCCCCGCTGTCCTATATTAGTGAGGAAAGCACCCACCCACCGGAGGACACCGAAATGAAAACACTGCTAATCGGCCTGCTCGCCGCTGCGACCACAAGCCTCGGTGCGGCCACGCTCCCCACCGTTTCCCCAGCCGAAGCGCACGGGGTTGTGGCCATTGGCCAGCGGATTGCCGCCAACATTTTCCCGGCGGTCATCACCCGGATCGACGGGGTCAGCGTGGTCGGCGCGGCGGATACCGGGCGTACCGCCTGGTGGCTGGCACCGGGAGAACACACCCTGAAACTGGTGCCACTGTTCGACGACCGTGCCGGCACCATCCGTGGCGCCCGCAACCACCGAAACGAAACCTCGGACATGAAGCTCACCGTGCAGGAGGGCAAGCGGTATCTGGTGGGAGCGAAGATCACCGGCGCGACCTTCAATGACTGGGAACCGGTGCTGCTGAGCGAATCGGATCTGCCGAATTCCTGAGTCCGACCGCAAGGCGAAACCGCGGATAGCGGTCCCGCCAGCGCGCCGGCCCGCTTCCAGTCAGCGCCCCGCCAGTTCCCGCCAGCGCGCGGCCTGCGGGTGGCCCGGCGCCAGCCGCAGGGCCGCGCTGGCAAACTTGCGGGCCCTCTCCGCCTGGCCGGTCATCGCCAGCAGTTCCGCCATCAGGCCATAAGCCTCCGCGGCCTCCGGCTCTATCGCCACCGCCAGGCGCAGATTCCCACTTGCGCGGCGGAGATTCTTTGCCGCCAGTGCCTGTCGCGCCAGGGCGATGAAGTGCCCGGCGCCTTTTTCGCGGGCCTTCATTAACTCGATCCAGGGATCCACCACCGATACCGTACGTTCCCCGCGCAGCGCGAGGTGCGCGCGCGCTTTTTCCGTGTCGCCCAGGTGCCGCCAGGCCTGCGCCATGCGGTACTGCAGCAGGCCGGCCTCCGGTTGCTGTGCCAGGGCTGCCTGGAAATGCTCGATGGCCTTTCGGTACTGCCCGCGCCGCAGGGCCACGTTGCCAAGTCCGGCGCGGGCCGCCGCCAGGCCGGGCCGCCCGGCCAGCGCCTGCTCGAAGGCACGTTGCGCTGCGTCCAGGTGCTGCGCCTCCAGCGCCACTTCGCCGTAGCGGATGTGACCGACCACGTAGTCCGGCTTGCGCTTCAGCGCAGCGGCGTAGCTCGCCAGCGCCGCATCCAGCTCACCCACTTCCTCCAGGTGAACCCCCAGGTAGTAGTGCCAGCGGGCCTCCGCCGGATCCGCCGCGATCGCGTTGCGGTAGCAGGCCCCCGCCTGCGGCTGGAAACGGAACGCCTGGTAGACCATCCCCAACCGGCCCCAGGCGGCGCCCAAAGCCGTGCCTTCCAGGCCCGTGCGGGTGCGGGCGAAATAGTCCCGGGCGTGCTCGATGCGCCGGGCGATCTCGGGCTGCAGCTGGGCGGTATCCACCGGGGGCACCGGCAGCGCGGCCTGCGCCGCCCCACCCAGCCCCGCGGCCACCAGCACCGCGAGGAGCTTATTTCGCCGCTTTGCCCTCACCCTTGCGCAGCGTGTGGTAACGCCCCGGCGCCAGCCCCTGGAAGCTCTCCCGCTGCCCGCCGGGCCAGGTCACCTTGAGTTCATACGCTGCCGCCGGCCGTTCCCCAAGTCCGAATAGCACCCGCGGGTCGCTGGCCGAAGCGTAGCTGCCGTCGGTGTGTACCCGCCGGTACAGCGCGCTGCCGTCCGGGCCCGGCGTCAGCGCCAGCCGCGCACCGATGGCATTTCGTTTTCCGTCCAGCAGGCGTACCCCAAGCCAGCCGTTTTCGTTGCCGGTGTTGAGCAGCAACCGCGCCGGGCCATTGTTATTGGATACGAGTACGTCGGTATCGCCATCGTTGTCCACATCGCCGAAGGCGGTTCCACGGCTGACTTCCTGGCGCTGAAAGGACGGGTCCTGGGGCGTGACATCCGCAAAGCGGGCGCCGCCGAGGTTGCGGAACAACTGGTTGCTGCGACCCAGCGGAGACGGTCCGTCGTCCGCCTGCATCGGTTCATACAGGGTAACTCCGCCATTGACGCTAAGGATGTCCAGCCGGCCGTCGTTGTCGAAATCCACGAAGCCGGTTCCGAATCCGGTGAAGGGTACGCTGGGCAGCGCCAGGCCGGATTCGGCGGTGCGTTCCTCGAACCAGCCCTGGCCGTCGTTCAGGTACAGGGTGTTGGTCTCGCGGATCAGGTGCGTCATGAACAGGTCCTCGTCACCGTCACCGTCCAGGTCACCGGCGGCCACCCCCATGCTCGCCTCGGACATTCCGTCCCGGTTGACCCCGACTCCGGCCAGCAGTGCCTCGTCCACCAGCCGCCCGTCTCCCTGGTTGAGCCACATCTGGTTGGGCTTGCCGTCGTTGGCAACATAGATGTCGGTGCGCCCGTCGTTGTTGAAATCCGCCGCCACTACGCCCAATGCGCCACCCAGCGGTTTGTCAATGCCGGCACGCTCGCTGATGTTGTCAAACCCCTTGCCCCCGCGATTGCGCAGCAGGCGGTCGGGCTGCGGTGCAAATGCCTGGGGGCCGCAATAATCCCGCGCGCTGGTGAGATTGTGGCAGCGCTTGGGGTTGCGGATATCGAAGTCCACGTAGTTACCGATATACAGGTCCAGCCATCCGTCCGCGTCCAGGTCCACGAAGGCCGCACTCACGCTCCAACGTGGATCGTCGGCACCCCAGGCCGCGGTGACGTCCTCGAAGCTGCCATCACCGCGGTTCCGCCACAACTGGTTGGGGCCGAAGTTGCTTAGGTACAGATCCACGAAACCATCGTTGTCGATATCCCCGGTGGCAACCCCCATCCCGTAACCGCTGGCCTTGATTCCCGAGGCCGTGGTCACATCGCTAAAGCGCAGCACGCCGTCCTTGCTGTCATTGCGATACAGGCGATCCACCAGTGGCAGCGGATGGTGGGGCGGGACCGGGGCCTGATCCAGGCGCCGCCCCTCCCCCAGCAAATGACCCTGCACCAGGTAGATGTCCAGGTCACCGTCGTTGTCATAGTCCAGGAATGCGGCTCCGGAACCCATCATCTCCGGGAAAAGCAGCTCCCCGGTCATACCGTTGAAATGCACGAAGTCCGGCACGCCATCGCCGGCCTCGCGAAACGGCGTCCCGGCGCTGGCAAGCAACGGCACACAGAGCGCAATGGCGAAAAAAGGTCGTGACAGGCGCATGGGCGGGGCATTATACGTTGCCGGTTGAGGCACGCCGAATGCTTTTGCTAGGGTGCGTGTTTGGCGCCAAATCCAGACTTCCAGGAGATCCGATCCATGCGCGTGGACAAACTGATTCTCGCCCTGTTGCTGTTTTGCCTGAGCCCGGTATCCACCTTCGCGGGCGAAAAACTGCCAGTGGAACTATTTTTCAAGAACCTCGAATTCAGCCGCATGGTGTTGTCTCCCAACGGCCGCTACCTGGGAGCGATCGTGCCCAAGGATGGCAAGCGCGCCCTGGCGGTACTGGAACTGGAAACCATGAAGGGCCAGGTCGCGATGATCCTGAGGAACAGTGACATCGACGCCTTCACCTGGGCGAGCAATGATCGCCTGCTGGTTTCCCTGGACAGCGACGGTAACGAGTCTTTCGGCATGTACGCCGTCAACCGCGACGGCAGCAATGCGCTGACCCTGTTCCCACCACGGCGGGGCAACCAGGCCATTCAGCGCAGCGCGAACCTGCTCGACCGTCTGCGCAATGACGACGACCATATCCTGATCACCAACAATGATCGCCGCCTGATTCATCCGGACGTCTACCTGGTGGATATCAATGGCGCCCGGCGGCGCATGCATACCAAGAACCTGATGAATGCCCGCTCCTGGGTAACCGACAACACCGGCGAGGTGCGTGCCGCCGTCGCGGATACCAAGGATCCGGGGGACTTGATCAGCCGCGTTATGTATCGCTCGAACGCCGACGCCGACTGGGTGGAGCTGGCCCGTTTCAGCCAGTTCGACCCGGGCTGGTACCCGGTGGGATTCACGCCCGACAACCGCCAGTTGTGGGTGCTGTCCAACCTCGGGCGCAACACCACCGCCCTGTATCGCTATGACCCCGAGAAGCGCCAGATGCTGGACATGGTCTTCGGCCACGACGAGTTTGATATTGAAGGCGCGGTGACCTCGCCGAAGGATGACCGGCTCTTGTACGTGACCTACGCCACCGATCGGCCACAGAAATATTACGTGGACAAGGAATGGCAGGCGCTGGAGAAGGAAGTGGAAGCGGCCCTGCCCAAGGGACGATTTAACAGCGTGGTCAGCATCAGCCGCGACGAATCCAAAGTACTGTACCTGAGCTGGAGCGATCGCACGCCGGGGGCCTACTACCTGCTGGATCGCGAAAAAAACAAGCTGCGGCTGCTGGCGGAGCGCGCCGAATGGATTCGGCCCGAGCAGATGAATCCCATGGAAGCGGTCAGTTTCCCGGCCCGCGACGGACGCATGCTGCATGGCTACCTGACGCGGCCAAAAGACAGCAAGGCTAAGCGTCTTCCGCTGATCGTACATCCCCACGGTGGGCCTTTCGGAATTCGGGACCGCTGGGGCTTCGACCCGGAGGTCCAGTTCCTCTCCAACCGGGGCTACGCGGTGCTGCAGATCAACTTCCGCGGTTCCGGCGGCTACGGCAAGTCTCTCGTGGACGCGGGCTACAAGCAGTGGGGCCTGAAGATGCAGGACGACATCACCGATGGAGTGCAGTGGGCCATAGACCAGGGCATTGCCGACCCGCAGCGAAAATGCATCTACGGCGCCAGCTACGGGGGCTTTGCCACCATGAGCGGCATCACTCGTGAACCGGACCTGTACAAATGCGCGGTGGATTATGTCGGCGTCGTGGACCTGAAAATGATGGTCGACTATTACCGCGACCAGGGCGGAGTCAGCCTCTCCTTCATCCGTAACTGGTTCAAGCGCGCGGTGGTCGACCCCGGCAACGATGAGGAACAACTGCGACAGACTTCGCCCATCTACCACATTGATCGCATCAAGGTTCCGGTTTTCGTGGTGCATGGCGAAAACGACAACCGCGTTCAGATCAAGCAGGCGAAATCGCTGATCCGGGAACTGAAGAATCACAACGTGGAGCACGAAGTGCTGATCAAGGATGACGAGGGGCACGGTTTCCGCAAGGAAAAGAACAAATTCGAGCTCTACAAGCAGATGGACGCATTTTTCAAGAAACATCTTTGAACACGCCGAGCCAGGAGGGTGAGGGGACGGAAGCCGCCGCCTCACCCTCGAATACCGATAGCTGGTCCCACTACTGGGATTCCGGGGCGCTCACTTCACTGGCAGACGCCTTCCAGGCCAACTACCAGGGTGCGGTGCGCCAGCACTGGGAGGCCCTGTTCGCAAGCCTGCGGGATGGCACCGCGCTTCTGGACATTGGCACCGGCAACGGTGCGGTGCCGATGATCGCCAACGGGGTCGCCCGGCAACGGGGCATCCGGTTCGACCTGCACGGCATGGACCGCGCCCGTATTGATCCGGCGCGTACCGTTACGGCGGAACGCGAACTGCTGGATGGCATTTGCTTTCACAGCGATGCCGCCGCCGAGCAAATGCCGTTCCCGGACGCGCGCTTTTCCGCGGTCACCGCCCAGTACGCATTGGAATACAGCGACTTCGCCAGGACCCTGGTGGAGGTGTACCGCGTGCTGGCGGCCGGCGGGCTGGGCAGCTTCGTCATCCACCACCCGGACTCCACGGTGTTGAAGGTGGCGCGGGAAGAACTCCGGCACGGTGCGCTGATTGCCGAGATCGCCCTGTTTGACCGCGCCGAGGATCTGGTGGGGGTGCTGCTCGGAGCACCGGATACCCAGGCCCGCAAGGCCCTGACCGGCGACGCGGACGCCCAGGCGGCACGGCATGCCTTCAACGCCGCCGCCGAGCGGATGGGGGCGCGGATCCGGGGCTCCCGCCACCCGGAACTTCTACAGATTGCATTGGACTATGTGGTGCGCGCCTGCAAGCTGGCGAATGGGGGACCGGCATCCGCGGCGCTGTCGCTGCTGGAGCAGGGCCGACGCGAGGTGAGCGCTTCCCTGGCTCGCCTATCGGACCTGGTGCGCGCCACCGGCGACGGCAGCCGCATCAGCGATATCGCGGAACGCGCACGGGACGCGGGCCTGATCGTGCAGGCCCCACGCAAACTGTACGATGAGCAACGACGCCTGTTGGGCTACGCCCTGCGCGTAGACAAAGAATAGGAACGCCGCGGGCGCCTGCCACCGGGCCCGGGCCCGGACTCGAAGCCGTCAGCCGTCCGGGTTGCGGATTTTCACCCCGCTGAAGGCCTCGTCCACAAGCCAGGCTTTTTTCACCACGCGACCCGCGCGATAGGTCTCCAGCCGTGCCTGCACGCGCCCGCGTTCCGGGGCGCCTTCCGGAATGACCGCAAGCACCGCCGCCTGCCAGCGCACTGCCTCGTCGAATTTTTCCAACCGCGCCAGTGCCATGGCCAGGGTCTCGGCCTGGTTCACCGTCAGCAGCGCCGCACCGCTCGGCAGCAGCGCGCGCACGACCCGGTCAGGCTTGCGCAGCGCCGCATCGGGGGCCGCCGCCAGCAGGCGCTGGTACAACACCCCGAGCGGGTAACTGCGCGGCAGGGCCGACAAGCCGGCCTCCAGCGCAGGCAGGGCGTGGCTGAACCGGCCCTCCCGGATCAGCGCCAGGGCGAGACCCACCTGGCCCTTTTCCTGGGTGGCATCCAACGCCAGCGCCGACTCGAATGCCGGGATGGCCTCCGCCGGGCGATCCCGGAAGGCGAGAAATTCCGCCAGGGTCAGCCGCGCGCGAACACTGCCCGGGTCCGCGGCCAGGGCATTGCGAATGTGCGATTCCGCCGCGGCGAAGTCCCCGGTGCCGGCGTAATGAAACGCCAGTGATAAATGCGTTGCTACATGCCCCGGGTGGCGGCGCAGGTTCTCCTGCAACTCGGCCACCCCGTCCTCCGGCTGGCCACCGCGCAGCAGCAACAGACCCAGGTTGTAACGAAAATCCGAACTGTCGGCATCGATGGCAAGCGCCCTGCGATACGCTGCCACCGCGCCATCCCGATCTCCCCGCAACAGCGCCTGCAGGGCCGCTCGATCGTGAGCGCTTGCACCCTGCCGCAGGGCATCCACCGCCGCGCTGCGCGGGTCCTGCCACAGGGGCAGCGTGCCGCTGGTGCTGGGTCCCCGTGCCCGCATCAGGTGGTCGCGGGCCGCGTCCCGTTTCCCCAGCCCACGCAGCGCGAGTCCCAGGGACTGTTGCACGGCGGGTTCCCGGGGGTGATCCCGGGCCAGCGGAACCAGCAATGCTTCCGCGCGCGCATACTGTCCCCGCTCCAGCGCCACCCGCGCCTGACCCAGCCGCGCCCCGGCCCCGTGGCCGGAACCGGCTGGCACGCTGGCAAACGCGGTCGCCGCGTCCTCCAGGTCTCCGCGACGCAGCGCCAGTTCGCCACGCAGCCGCGCCGCCCCTTCGTCCCCAGGCAACCGGGCCAGGGCGTCCTGCGCACCCACGTCATCGCCCAGGCGGTATGCCAGCCATGCGCGATGAAACCACCAACGCGGCTCGGCAGCATTCAACGCCGTAGCGCCGGCATAGCAGCTCGCCGCCCGTGCGCCGTAGCCGTAGGCCTCCAGGTGCATGCCCAGGTCTGCCAGGGCCCGGGCCCGTTCCATGGCCGGCGCCGCCGGGTCCGAAAGACGTTGCTCCGCGGTGGCATGCACCGCCAGCAACTGCTCCCGTACCGGAGCGTCCACGCCAGCGAGGTCCGGCAGGGCCGGAACCGCCGGCTGCTGCCCGCTCACCCCTGCCCCCGGCGGCGGCGCCTCGCAGGCCACCAGCAGCGCGGCAGCGAGCGCCAGGCCCAGGCCGCGCATCAGGAGCCGGAGCCCTGGCGCAGGGTTGTATAGACGCGCAGCACCGGCGCCGGAAACCGTTCCGTACTGCCGTCCGCCCAACGCACGTACAGCGCCTTCGGCCCGGCCCCGTCACCGAGACCAAAGCGGAGCCGCGGGTCGCTGGCGGACAGGTAACTGCCATCGGTTCGCACCCGGCGCCGCAGGCGACGTCCGTCGGTCAGTTCCAGATCCACCCGCGCCCCCAGGGCATCGCGGCCTTCGCGGCTGAGCAGCCGCAGGCCCAGCCACGGATTGTCCTGCCCGAGGGTGTTGATCAGCAGGCGCGCCGGCCCGCTGTTGTTGCTGACCAGCAGATCCGTATCGCCGTCGTTGTCCACGTCCCCCATCGCCAGTCCGCGGCCCACATGCTCTTCATCAAAGGCCGGTCCCGCCGGCCGCACTTCCACGAAATGTCCACCGTCGTTACGGAACAACTGGTCCCGCTGGTCCAGGGGATATACATCTCCGGCGGCGCGGCGGCTGGCGATTTCGCGCACCTCGCCGTTGATCGCAACCAGGTCCAGGTCGCCGTCATTATCGAAATCCAGGAACAGGGTGCCGAATCCGGTAAACCCGATACTCGGCGCCGCCAGCCCCAGGCTCACGGTGCGTTCGAAGAACTGCCCGTCTCCCTCGTTCACATACAGGGTGTTGGTCTCCTCCCGCAAATGCGTCATGAACAGGTCCAGGTCGCCGTCCCCGTCCACGTCCCCGGCATCAACGCCCATGCTGGCTTCCGCTTCGCCGGTGCTGTTGACCGCCACGCCGGCCAGAAGAGCGTCCTCCTGCAGGCGGCCGCCCTGGTTACGCCAGAACTGGTTGGGCATGTCGTCGTTCGCCACGTAGACATCAATCCAGCCGTTATCGTCCAGGTCCGCGGTAACCACGCCCAGGCCCGCCGCCGGTTGGCGGGCGATGCCGCTTGGGGCAGACTCGTCGATGAAACGCCCGTTGCCCAGGTTGCGATACAGGCGGTCCGCCTGGGGCGGGTAGCTGTTGGGACCGCAGTATTCCGTGGCCCCGGATGGCTGGGCGCAGCGCTTGTGGCTGGCGAGCCGGTAGTCCACATAGTTGACCACATACAGGTCCAGCCAGCCGTCCCGGTCCAGGTCGGCGAAGGCGGCACTGTGACTCCAGCGCGCATCCGCGGTACCGCTGGACGCACCGGCCTCGCGGAAGCTGCCATCACCATTGTTGAGCCACAGGCGGTTGGGACCCAGGCGAGTGACGTACAGATCGATGTCGCCGTCGTTGTCCACGTCCCCGGCGGCCACGCCCATGCCATAGCCGTCGTCGCCGAGTCCACTGGCCTCGGTTACATCGGTAAACCGCAGCGGACTTCCGGGCGCGGTGGGGTCCAGGTCATTCCGGAACAGGCGGTCGCGGGGCGTACTCCCCGGGGCAAAGGTCGCGTCCGCCAGCGCTTTGTCACCGAGCATGGCGCCCTGCACCAGGAACACATCCAGGTCCCCATCGTTGTCATAGTCAAACAACGCGGCCCCGGAACCCTGGATCTCGGGGAAATACCACGATCCACTCATGCCATTGAAGTGCGTGAACGCAAGCCCGGCCTGCGCGGTACGGTCAGCGAACGGCGGCGGCACAGCCGCCGGCTCCGGTGGCCCGCAAGCTGCGACGAAAATCGCGAGCACAACCGTCCAGGGGAATCGCGCAAAAGTCCGCGGCCCGAGGGCACAAACGTTTTCCGGCATCGGGCAATCCTGCATAATCGTATCTGTTGTGTCCAACACACGAGGGAGAGATATGCGCAAGTTCGCAGCGGCAATCCTGTTGACCGGGTTCCTGGCGCCGGTGGCCCACGCCGACCTGGAAAACAATGTTCGTCGCTGCGCGGCGATCGACAACAACCTCGGGCGCCTGGAGTGCTTCGACCGCCTGGCGGAGAAATTACCACCACTGCCTGCGGGTCAGGCGGTCACCGAAC
>JAJDOE010000035.1 GCA_022340345.1 Gammaproteobacteria bacterium | reverse complement strand
GCCAGCGTCCGTAATAGGGAAGGCCCAGGTACTGGGTCTGGCCCAGGTCCACATTCTGGCGGCGGCGGCGTTCCTCGGCGTTCCAGACGCCCCGCCAGGCCAGGCACTCGCAGGTAGCGAAGGTATTGAGCTCCCACTGCTCCTCTTCCTTCTCTTCCCACATGATGGGCACGTCGTACTCTCCACCGACATCATGGGAGCTTCGCGTGTAGGCACGGAAGTGGGCGTTGTCGACCTGGTCCGGGGCGGGTGCGTGGGTTTCCATGTGCAGCGCGGGCTGCATCTGGCGGACGAGGTCAAGGTGTCGCATCACCTTTTCTCGGGTTGACGATGACATGGTCCGGCGGTCCTCCGTTTTTGGTGCGTGGCGAACAGGTGTGCAAACCCGGAAGTCGGCGTATATAAGCGTTTTAGTAAAATAGTTATATATACCGCTTATGGGACACAACGTTATTGCTTATGGGGGCAGTGTACGAACGGTTATATTATCGGTCCAAGACTTTGTTGTTATTGAACCGATAGGATTTAACTATGGAACGACGCGTGGTCTTTCCTCGCCCGCTGCAATACCTGCTGGCGATCGCGGAGCACGGCAGTTACACCCGGGCCGCCGAGGCGCTGCATGTGTCCCAACCCACCCTGTCCCAGCAGATCAAGCAACTGGAAGAGTCCCTGCAATCCCGGCTGCTGGACCGGTCCGCGCGCAAGGTGCGCCTCACCGACGCCGGCGAGATTTACGTACGCCATGCGCGCCGTGCACTCGGGGAACTGGACGCCGGCACCCGAGCCCTTAACGACGTGCAGAACCTCAGCCGGGGATCATTGCGGCTGGGCTGGACACCGATCACCGACTACCTGACCTGCCCGCTGCTGGAAAATTTTAATTACAGTTACCCGGGCATCAATCTGAGCACCCTCGAACTGCCCCAGGATGAATGCGAGGTGGCGGTGGCCGAAGACCGGATCGACATGGGTATCGTCTTCAGCAGGCCCTTCTCCGCCCAGGAACTGCCCACCGAAATCGACACCAGCCTGCTGTTTGAAGAAAAACTGTGCATCGTGGTCGGCAACGCGCATCCGCGGGCCGGGCAGAAAGAACGCATGAGCGCCGGGCAATTTGGCCGCGAATCCCTTGCCCTGCTGAATTCCGATTTCGCCATGCGCCGTCATATCGACCAGTACTGCTCGGAGCACGGCGTCCACCCCCGGATAGCCGTGGAGACCAATTCACTCAGCGTGATCGTTGAACTGGTGCAACTCGGCGGGCTGGCCACGGTGCTGCCGATGAGCATCGCACGCACGCAGTGCGGGCTGTACCCGATTAACCTGTCACCAGCCATGCCCCGGAAAGCCATTTCGCTGATCTATCGCAGGAGTGAGTACTTAAGTCCGGCCTCCCGCGCTTTCGTGAACCTGGCGAAGGACTGGTCCGAACGGCGGCTCAAGGAAACCCCGGCGCGCAAGCGGCGGCCGTGCCCACTGGCGGAAGCGAACTAAGAGTCCGATAAGGGGGATCCAGCGGCACGGAGCGGTAATCCGGTTTTCGCCCGAAGCTGCAGATTTCCGCCACTTCAGAAATGGAGTGATTCACCCAATAGCAGTACCATTTTGGTCCCGACTCCACGGAGATTTTTTGAAATGAACAAAGAACAAATGACCGATGCCATCGTCACGGCAAAAAAAACCAAGGGCATGAGCTGGGCGGATATCGCCGGCCAGATGAACATGGGCGAGACCTGGGTGGCCTCCGCCTGCCTGGGCATGAACAGCATGCCCGAGAAGGCCGCCAAGGATCTGTGCGCCGTGCTGAACCTGGGGGACGATGTCTGCGCGGCGCTGCAGGAGTTCCCCCATAAGGCATGGGATAAAACCATCCCCCAGGATCCGGTGATCTACCGCCTGTACGAGATCGTCGGTGTCTACGGCGACACCATCAAGGACGTTATCCACGAGAAGTTCGGTGACGGCATCATGAGCGCGATCGACTTTTCCCTGGATATCGACAAGGAAGAAAACCCCAAGGGCGACCGGGTGGTCATCACCCTGAACGGCAAGTTCCTGAAATACGTAGCCTGGTAGTTTCCACTTCCCATCGGGGACAAGGGATCGCCCCCCCGGGCGGTCCTTTGCTGGTTGTGGTCCGCGCAACGAAAGACGGGGCGACAAAGCCGCCCCGTCCGGTCCCTTTCTTTACGTACGCAAATCAGAAGTAGCGGTAGGAAACCGAGATCCCGAAGACATTGACCGTGTAGTTGGGCGTGTCCTCGCCCAGCGTGATCACGTTGGCCAGGGTATCCGGGTCCACGCCATCGTAAGCCCAGTCCTCGGACTGGTAGTCCTCGTACAGGTACTGGAAACGCACCTTGACGTTCTTCTTTGGCTTGTAGGTGGCGTGCAGGCCCAGCGAAATGAGGCGCGTGGTGGTGGTGGGAAGCGCCTCGGCACTGAGGCCCGATCCGACCATCATTTCCACGTCCGCGTCGCTGTTGGCGAACAACAGGTCACTGCCGAGTTCCCATTGCGCGTTGAGCATCCGCTTGAAGCCGAAACCCACCGAGTCGGTCTTGTCGTCGTGGGTGGCCATCCAGTCCCGGTTCGGATCACCCGCCTGTGCAAGCTTGGCAAAGCCCTGGAACGAACGCCCGTCCTGTTTCGCGCCCAGATCCTCGTGGGTGAAGAACGCATAGAACGTCGTTCCGTCCTCGGGCATGAAGGTGGCGTCGAAGGTGTAGTTACTGATGTCGCTCTGGGTCAGCCCCATCTCGGAGGCATCGTAGTCATCCTTGAGATAGTTGGCATTGAAGCCCAGCGACCAGTACATGGACGGGGTGAAGTTGGCGAATACCGTGGCCCGGTCGCGGGTGCGGTCGGCCAGGTAGTACTTGCGCAGGTCGGGATGGTTCTCCCACATGCCCGGCTGCGTGTCCGTGTAGGCCTCCGAGTACCCGGAGAGGAACGGGTGATCACCGTGATAGGTGGAACCGTCGCGTTTGGCCCGCGCGTACCGCACGCCGCCGTGGAAGGTATCCGAGAAACGCCGTTTGAGCCCGACACGGAAGGTGTCCTCCGAGGATTCCTCGCGCTCGGTGTAGGTGCGATCGATGTCTTCGCGTTCCACTCCGGCGGTCAGGTCGGTGCGTTTGTCCGCCCGGAAACTGGCGTCGAACCGGTACTGGTGCTGGGTATAGCTGTAGGGTTCGTTGTACCGGCGGCGGCCGCTGGTCGCACTGGTGTCCTGGTTGGTGGTGTCTCCGCCGATGTAGACGAACTCCCGCCGCGGCGTCTGGTTGTCCCGATCATCGTAGCGGTAGCTCGCCTTCCAGCGAAACATCGGCGACGGCCGCGAGGTGGCCCGCAGGTTCACCACCGTGGTATTGATCTCGCCATCCAGGGAATCGCTGGGCAGCGGCTGGGTGACGGTCGCCGCCAGGGTCGGGTTGATGGTATACGGCAAAAATGCGTCATTCTGGGTCATGCGCCCGAACGCCGCGTCCGCGGTCACCCGGGTGGTATCGGACAGGTTGTAGCCACCCAGCAGACTGACCTGGTGGAACTCGTTGTCCGGCGGCAGACCGAGCTGGCCCTGGCCTCCGGAGGCAAACCCGGAAGACGGGTCCCAGCCGCCGATGGCGTTGTAGGGGTTCTGCCAGGCCAGCGAGTCGTTGTGGTCGCGGAAGCTGGACAGGTAATAGGCCACCTGGAATTGCTTGGTCTTGTCCGCGTAGCCCAGCACCGCGTCCACCTGCTCGGTGGTGTAGTCCACCGGCTCGGGCAGGATCACGGCGCGCGGGTTGCCGCCGCTGTTGCCCATCACCGCGCCGACGGTCTTGGTGCCTTCCTTTTCCTCGTGCCGGTACTTGACCTTGAAGCTCCAGTTCGGCCCGAGCACCTTGTGGATTCCGGCATCCAGGCGCTTTCGCTCCTGCTCGATATCTACGGGCCGCAGGCTGGACTCCAGCATCGTCATGCCGGCGGTGCTGGAACTACCGACCCAGCCCGCAGGCAGGGTCAGGTTGGTGGAACCCGCGCCGTTGAAAATCGTCTGGGCGGAATCTGAATTGAAGGACGGGATCTGGCTGTAGTCGATCAGCAGATCGTAGTTTCCTTGCTCGCCAAAGCCGAAGTGCAGTTCCCGGTAATCCAGCCCGAGATTGCGCCCGGTGATCTCCGTGTACTTGGCGCTGTCGCCGTCGTACGGACCCCGCTTGTGGATATCAACATTCAGATCCACGTATGCGCCATCCTCGGTCAGACCCATAAAGCGTCCGAAACGAGCGGATGAATCGTCGATGTAGAGGAACCCGCCCTCGACCACGCTGGAGGCCTGGGTCAGTTCGGCAACCTTGTCCTCATCGACCTTCTTCGCCTCACTCATGGAGAAATCCTGCGCCATGGCCCCCGCTGGCAGCAGCCAGGTGGCGAGGATCGCCACGTACAGGGGTCGCAGCACGGGAATCGTTGTTTGCTTGGTCCTGGTG
>JAJDOE010000034.1 GCA_022340345.1 Gammaproteobacteria bacterium | reverse complement strand
AGCGGCAGACCGCTTCGGTGTGATTGATGAGCGCATGCCCCACCTGCTGTCCCGCGGGAAAGCAGACGTAGTCGCCGGATTTCATGACATGCCGGTCCTCGCCTAACCGAAGCGTCAGCTCGCCCTCCAGGATCAGCAGATGCTCCTCTTCAAGCATGTGGTAATGGAATGGACAGGCCTGCTTGCCCGGATCGAGCTCTTCCAGGCATACGCCCACGTGCTCGCCACCGCCGTACTGTCCAAGCTGGCGGTACCGCGAGGCAAAGCGTTCGCCTTTCTCGAAAGTATCCTCGGGGACGTCGCGGGCGGCAAAGGGCTCAAAGACTCCCGCGCTGTTTTGCGATGTTTTCTTTTCCGTCATTGCTTGCTGTCTCCCTGGTTCGGCCGCGATGCGGCCATATGTTCACGGATCTGTTCTACCCGCTGACGGTTGACACCACGGTCCCAACTTCCGACCCGCGAAGCGGAGCGCAGATGAATGACCCCGCCGGGAACATCCACCCGCGCCTCCAGGTCATCCACGAAACCGAAGAATGCGGAGCGGAAGCTTGCCGCCAGGTAGTCGCCGTCATCCCGGCTGATCTGCCCACCGGCGGCCACGATCGCTGCCCGCAGCGCGCGGGGCCCGTCCGCGCCGCTCAGGGGCAGCGGGTCAATGGTATTCCGCGCGTCCGCCGGGTGCTCGCTGCACACGCAGTTGGGCCGAGCCGGGCACGGGACAAGCCTGCCCTCCACCAGCCCGGCCGGCTCGCCGGAGCGCGAGAGTTGCGCCAGCACCAACAGCACCACCAGGTACAGCAGCGGCAACACGGCCAGACCAATCAGTAGCTTCACCCACATTCGATCAACTCCCCGGCAAGCCCGCCGCTTTCCCGCAACACCCGATCCCGCGACCGGTGGTCGACATCCCGGAATAGCTCATGGCCGACGGGATGCGTCGAGATGCCGTTCCATTACCAGCACATCCAGCCCATGGTGGTGTACCCGGATTAGCGGCTGCCAGCCCAGTCGGTGGTACAAGCCACCGTCGAGAGCCTCGGTCTGCAAATACAGGGTCTGCACGCCGCAGGCCGGTGCCCTGCGCGCGATCTCCTCCACCAGTCGCGAAGCCACGCCCCGCCCGCGGTGGCTGGCGGCCACGTAAACGCCCCCCAGCCAGTGCTCTTTTTCCGGAAACAGTTCCTCCATTTCCCGGTACTTGAGATGGGCGGCGCCGATAACCTCCTCCCCTTCCACGGCCAGCAGGATGTACGGCATTTGATCCCGGCCCAGCCCCACCCGGCCGACGCGTTCGACCGCTTTTTCCCGTGTTTCTCCTTCCACCAGGTGACCCCAGGCACCGAAGTACCAGCCCGCGACCAGGGGCACCGCCTCCGGACGGTCCGCCAACAGCGTGAATTTCACGGGAACACCAGCGATCAGGCCATCACCCGGTTGCGGCCCGCCTGCTTGGCGCGATACAGGTTCTCGTCACAGCGCTTTATCCAGGTCTCCCACTCCTCTCCCTCTTGCAGCGTTGCCACGCCAATACTCACCGTGACCGGCTGTTCGGGCAACAAGGGCAGCGCTTGAAGTTCGGACCGAAGCTTTTCCGCGGCCCGCCCCGCGCCATCGGCTGCGGTATCGTACAACAGCATCAGGAATTCCTCGCCGCCGAGACGGAAAACCCGGTCGGCCCCCCGGGCCCGCTGTTGCAGGAATGCGCCGACGCCGCGCAACACCCGGTCTCCGGCGTCGTGTCCGTGGCGGTCATTGATCTCCTTGAAGAGATCCAGGTCCAGAGACACCAGGCTCATGGGCGCGCCGGTTCGCCGGTTCTGGTCGACCGCGTGCTCCAGGGTGTCGTGCAGCAAGGTCCGATTCAGCAGGCCGGTAAGGAAATCCGTCAACGCCTGGTTTTCCAGCCTGCTTTGTTGATCGGCGATCACGCGCACGAAGATCGCGGCGAAGATGCTGGCCCCCAACAGGGTAATCGCGAACCGCAGCGCGATGGCGTGGTCGATGGTGTGCCACGCTTGCGGAATTACCAGCGCCATCAGAACGCCATTCGCGAACCATGCGTGGCGTTCGGGCAGCATGAAGTAGAAGGAGATGGCCGCCGGATAGCACCACAAGGCGCCGATAACACCCTGTTTTTGCAGCGCCAGGGACAGGAAAAAGAGGATCATCGGCGCCAGGCCCGCGAGGGTCAGCAACGGATAGTAACGGCCACGGCTGGACAGCCAGGCATTTAGCGCCAGAAACACCACCACCCCGGCGGATCCAGCACCGAGCAGGTAACGTCCCTGGAGGAAATTGTTAACGGAAAACGGTGGCAGCAGGACCAGTGCGCAAATCGCCACGCCCAGGTTCGCCTTGACCCGGAAGTCAGGTCCCGACGCAGCCGCTGGAATGGTATTCGGCGTGGTCAAGCCCAAGGTCCCGGCGTGACGATGTCCCCCTGGTTCCCGCCGACGGGTTTAGGAATCTCCGTGAAGAGTTTCATGCCCTGCCCTTGTTCGGCAAGCATCCCGTCAACCGCCCGGGCGATCCGGTCCAGGCCGCCGGAAAGGCGCAATAATTTTCCAGGTCCCGCATAGACCCGGGACGCCGGCCGGGGCCGCACTGGGGGCAAATACTGGGGGCAAATAAAGGCACGATCGCGAACCGGGTCCTGCAAAGAGCTGGATTCATGTCTTGCGCTTCGAGCTAGTTACGGCACGCAATGAGGCCGATCACCCAGATTACGATTCCCAGTACCGCGATGGAGCCAAAAAAAGGCGCGCCAAATACCATCAGCAAGCCGAGACCGACGGGGTTGCCGTCCTCCGGGCCGAACGCGGCATAGATCTGGATGGGAATAGCGCACAACACCGCCAGCGCCACCGAGACCAGCGTGATCCATTTGCCGGCGCGAATCACGAACGTGGGCGGTGTAGGGCCGAATTCGGCTTAGTGGGCAGGCACATCGGGTTTCCCTGGTTCCGCTCCGGGCTGGCGCTGGTTGGTTATCCTGAGAGCACGACGGCAGAAACGACAAGCGAGTATAACTCCGCCCGTGTTCATCGTCGCCCCGGTGCTCGCCGTCGTGCCGGCATTGGCGAGCCGCGGAACTGCGTTTCGTCCGCCGTTGCGATCAGGAATCCTGGTGCCACCGGGAGGCGGTGACAGCAAACCGTAGCTCCTCCGGCCGATCCGGTGCATCCGCCTCTCTGCGCATGCCAATTCGCCGCATCAGGGCCTGGGACGCCAGATTGCGCGGGTCCGCAAATCCGCAGACGCGTTGCTTGTGGTACTTCGTGAACAAGCACTCGAGCACGCTCCCGACCGCCTCCGATCCGTAGCCCCGCAACTGATGGGCCGGGGCCACCGTGAAGCCGATCTCGACCTCGCCGGGATCCTCGCTGGAAAAGTGGATGCCGATGTCCCCCATCAGCGCGCCGGACTTCCGGCTGCGAATTGCCAGCTGATACCAGCTACCCGGCGTGTCAAAAATCACCAATTGCAAATCGGCGATGAATTTCCTTGCCTCCGTTTGGGAGCGCGGCGCCCACGACTGGTAGCGGGCTACCTGGGGATCCGCACGATAGCGGAACAGTTCTTCAGCATCCTCCGGGCGCAGAGAGGTCAGCAGCAGACGGTTGGTTAGAATCTCGGGTGCTGACAACCGATCTCGCCCTCTCTGCTGCTGCCAGGTGGCGTGAATTGTACGACGCCCCGGCCCGCCGCAATCGCCCGGACCCGGGCGCCGATTGACTGCCCGGCCCGGAGCCCGGTTCCACGGGGTCAGTGACCCGGTATTCGGGACAACAGCGGCTTCGGGTGGATCGAAGTCCGGGAAGTCCGGGCAGTCCGGTTCAGAATTTGTCTACCACGTTGCGCAGCCGTTTGCGCAGCTCGTCGGGAGCGCGCTCGCGGGCGGACTTGCGGATGCGTTCGGACAAGGTGCGTTCCAGTTCCCGGCGCGAGAAACAGTGGCGACAATGGTCCAGGTGGTCCTCAAACTGGGCGACTGCTTCCGGATCGTCCAGTTCACCGTCCAGGTAGGCATACAGGCCGTTGATGGCCTCGATGCAGCCGATCTCGTCCGGTTCGGGATTCTTGTGGTCTTCGCTCATTTCTCGATCCGTTGTGCGCCGTCACCGGCAAGCAATCCCGCGTCCCGGGCCTGCTCCCAGAGTGCCTTCTGCAACAGGGTTCGGCCACGCTTCATGCGCGAGCGCACGGTGCCCGGCGGGACATCCAGTATTTCCGCGGCTTCGTCGTAGGAAAATCCCTCGACGTTCACCAGCAGAACCGTGGCACGAAAATTTTCCGGCAATTGCTCCAGCGCCAAACAGATCTGCTCACCCAGCAGGCCGTTGACGAATTCCTGTTCCGGGTTGCCCCACCAATCCAGAAATTCATTGGATTGCCGGATCAGCAGGGAAGTGATGTCGTCTTCCCCGTCATTCACGGAGAGATCCTCGAAGGCCTGCTCCACCGGGCGCACGGATTTTTTCCGGTAGTTGCTGATGAAGCAGTTGTGCAGGATGCGGAACAGCCAGGAGCGGAAACGCCCACGATCTTCAAGATTCGCCACGGCCGACCAGGCCTTGGTCGCCGCTTCCGCCACCAGGTCTTCGGCATCGGCCTGGTTGCGGGTCAGGCGAATCGCCACTCCGAATAGCGAATCCATGCAATCGTCCAGGTTCTCGCTGAACCAGGCCTTGGTCGCAGCATCGGTCATGCAGGACAGGATCCGAATTCATTGCCGGGAAGAACAGGGGCTATGCCGCCTGCGGAAAGGAGGCCGTGGAACCGGTTTGGCGGGAACGATACTCCCTGCCATCGCGGAATACCCGAATCGGTCCCGGCATCAATGGCTCCCAGGGCTCGCCGGTCAGGGGTGCGGTGGCCAGCAGGCTCATGCGGCGGGTTTCGCCACCCATGTACAGGGTCCGCTGCAGCCGGTGCAGGTTGGTATGCGCATGAACGTACAGGCACTCGCCGTCACCCAATATGAAATTGAACTCGCCGAAGCCCGCCAGTTCTTCCACTACCGGTGTAATGGCGCTTACCAGCCGGTCCGGCGACGGTTCGTTGTCCAACTCGAACTCGCGGGCTATGGCGTCAAGGATATAGCAGAAAGCCAGCTCCGAGTCGGTATCTCCCAGGGGCCGGAAATGACTGTCGGCGCAGACGATCCTCCCGCTAAGGCCCGGAAGTTTCCCGTTATGGGCAAAGACCCAGGAGCGGCCCATGAATTCCCGTTCGAAGGGGTGGGTGTTGGCGGTGGCCCGCCCGAAGATCGACGGGTTGGCCTTGCGGATATGGGCGATTACCGCCTGGCTCCTCACTTCGTCCTCGGCGAGCATGGCCAGCAGACGGCTCTCGGCGGCGGGTGTCGGATCCTTGAATACCCGTGCCGCTCTTCCCTCGTAGTAGGCGACTCCCCAACCGTCCGCATGGGGCCCGGTATCCCCACCGCGGGGCATCAGCCGGGACAGGTAGTGCCCCACTTCCGCGGGCCGGTCGGCGCTCATTGCAAACAGCTCACACATGGTTTTCCCCTTTGGATTCCTGGTTTTTTTCGCTTTTCCGGGCTTTTTCTCTGCCCCTGTGGCTAAGACGCACGCAGGGGGTCGCCAGGTCCCGGAATCGGAAAAAATTCCGGGACCTGGCCCCGTTCCTTCAGAAGCTCAGGGCACGGGCCCCTTCTTTGATCAGCTCATGCATCACGGTGGAGCTGGTGATGGAGACGCCATCGATCAGCTCCCGCTCCGAGTAGCCGCGAACCTTGGCGCAGGGCGGGCAGATCAGCACGTTGCCGCCGCTGGCCAGGAAATTGTCGATCATCTCGCTCACCGGGGGATCCAGCGGGTTCGGCTGCGCCGCGCCGGCGGCACCCTTGCGTACCCAGTCCACGCCGGAGCTCACCAGGAACATGGTGACTTCCAGTCCGGTGCTGATGCCGCTGTTGGCGATGCTCCAGGCCACGGACGAGCGTTCGTCGTCGAAACCCCGGGTGACCACGATAACCAGTTTGTTGTTCTGAGACATGACTAACCTCCAATGATGTGTTTCGGTTGGCGGCCGGCGAATTCCGGCCTTCTCGGCGTGCCCCTGGGCATTTCAGCGCTCCGGGTGCCTGCCATGGAGGGTAGGACGCAGCGGGGACCGATCCAGGTCCCGAATCGAAAAAATTTTTTTGGAAAAATTTTCTGGTGGCGGGCCGCGCAACGGCCCGTTGGATCGGCCGGCTAAACCAGCTTACCCAGTTCCCGGGAAGAAGAGCCGTCGCCCGGTTCAATTCGATACCCGAGTTCCTTGGCGAATTGGATCATGCGGTGATTGGCGGCCAGGATGCTCATGTGCAATTCGTGAATCCCGGCGTCCACCGCGCAATCCCGGATTTCCAGCAGCATCCGCCGCCCCAGTCCGTGCCCCTGCCAGTCATCCGCGACCACAATCGCCACTTCCGCGATCTCCCGTTGCGGGTATTTCGCGTACCGCGTAACAGCGATCTGGGTCTCCTCCGCCCCGTCGGTAATGGTGGCAATGAGCGCCATGTGGTCCGGATAGTCCACGTGGGTGAAGGACTCTGCCATTCCGGGGGTGAGTTCCTTCAGCGCGGAATGAAACCGGAAATACCGGGATTGGTCGGAGAGATTGCGAACGAACTCGGTTTCGATGTGTTCGTCCGCGGGCATCATGGTGCGGAGGACCACCGGGGTACCGCGAATCGTTACGTTCTTGCGGATGTCTGGTGGTTTCATCGCTACAGCTTCCCCCCGGGGCGGGTGTTCCGCGCCAGCAGGCGGTCCAGCTGGCTGGCGAATTCGTTGCGGTCGCCGGGCCGGAAGGCGGACGGACCACCGGTATCGATACCGCTTGCGCGCATGGTATCCATGAAATCCCGCAAGTTGAGCCGCTCACGGATGTTTTCCGGGGTATGCAACTCGCCCCGCGGGCTGAGGGCCTGGCCGCCCTTTTCGATGACCTCCGCCGCCAGTGGGATGTCGCTGGTGATCACCAGGTCGCCTGCCCCCAGGCGCTTCACAATTTCATTGTCCGCCACGTCGAAGCCCTGGGACACCTGCAGCGAACGGATAAAGCGCGACGGGGGCGTGTGCATTGCCTGGTTCGCCACCAGCGTCAGTTCGACACCGGTACGTTCCGCAGCGCGGAACAGGATTTCCCGGATCACCACCGGACAGGCATCCGCATCCACCCAGATCTTCATCGTCGTCGCTCAGGGTCCATTTGGAATGAAGAACGGCGTGCCGGATGAGGTCCCGCACGGTGGCCGCCACAATTCCGGAACCGCGAAAAAATAGTTTCTGAGGTCTTTCGGTGTCCCGCCACAGCCTACATCTCGCCAACCCGCCGGCCGAACGCCTCCACTTGCTGCCAGTCGGTAAAATCCTCCACCGTTTTCGGGTCGGTAGGGCCACCGGTAATCCACATGATCAGCCGGATCATGCTGCGTTCCCAGAACTTGTAGCGCGGATAGTCGATTTTCCCTGCAAAAACCGCCAGCTCGCGAGGCCGCCAGGAAATTTCGGCAAGAAATTTCTTCAGGTACGGATTGGTTTCCGGCTGGTTCTTTGCCGGTTTCCGCGCCACCAGGTTTACGGTGAAAAACGCATTGGGCCGGCTGTCCAGCAGCGGCCCGCTGCGCTGGATGAATTGGTAGACATCCGGGTTGTGCTTGCCGTTGCGGATACTGGCGCCGATGACGATCTTGTCAAATCGCTCCAGGTCCGCCGGGGTTTCCTCCGCGAGCGACAGCAGCTCCGCGTGCTGGCCCTGCTGTTCGACCACCTGCCGCAGCCGTTCGCAGATCTCCCGGGTGTGCCCGTCGGTGGTGGAATAGGCAATGAGAATACGGGCCACGGGAACCCCCTTCCGTCGGCGTTTCAGTTTCGCCGCGGGACTTTTTCCGGCCTTCCGGCTATTACCCCTTCTTCAGAAAGCCGACGAGGAACAACAGGAGGGCCGCCCCGGCGGTAGCGGAGAGGATGGAACCCAGCAGGCCTCCGGCGACGATTCCCAGCGCACTGAACACGAAACCGCCGACTACCGCGCCGACGATTCCAACGACAATATTGCCAAGCAGGCCAAAGCCACGACCTTTCATCAGGGTTCCCGCCAGCCAGCCCGCAATGGCACCAATAACCAGCAGGATAATCAGTCCTTCAATGCTCATTGATTCTGCTCCGTTCTTTGCGATTACACGCAGTCATCGGAAGTCTACTCGCTCGCCGCAACCGTTCCAACTTGCAACGCCAAACGTTCAAGAACGTGGTGTTCGGCCACGTCCATGGCGGAGGTTATCGATGCTCCATGCACCACCGCCCGCGACCGCGAAGTACAGGAACACGAATGCCCAGGTCGTCGCCAGCTCTCCGCCGTTCAGCATTGGCCAGAAATCTCGCGGCGCATGGGCGATGAAATAGGCAAACGCCATCAGGCCGGAAAGCAGGAAAGCGACCGGCCGGGTGAACAGGCCGATCAGGATCAGCAGGCCACCGAATAGCTCGAGCGTTCCGGCGACGCCGTGCAGCGAGAACAGGTCGAATTCGTAGCGTTGCGGCGCGGGAAACCCGAACAACTTCTGGGTGCCATGCTGCAGGAACAGAAATGCGGTCACCATGCGCAGGATACTCAGTACGCGGGGCCGCCAGGTGTCCAGGATTGCTTGCATTGGTAGTCGGTCCTGCCGTCCGGTGGTTCTGCCAGTATATTACGGCATTGCGCCTGCCCGGCCGCGACGGGTAGTCGATGGAAATTCCGGCATTCACCCGGCTGACCCCCGGTTTGTCGGCGGTGACCGCCTGCGCGCGGACCGGTACCGGAGTTGCGCCGAGCCTGGCGTGCGGGCGGGGACCGTCAGCTATCGGCGGCGACGCAGTCCGCCTCAATTTCCACCAGCCAGTCCGGGTTGATGAGCCCCTTCACCTCCACAAAGGTGCTGGCGGGCCGGATTCCGGAGAACACTTCACCGTGGGCGCGGGCCGCCTCTTCCCAGCGGGAAATGTCGGTGAGCATCACGCGGGTGCGGATGACGTCATTGAGATCCAGACCCGCCTCGCGGATGGCCCCGGCAATAATCTCCAGGCAGCGCAGGGTCTGGCCGTGCAGATCGCCGGGTGCGGCAATGCCGCCATCCGCGGCGATCGGTGCGGTTCCGGCTACCGCCACCAGGGGGCCAATCCGCACCGCCCGGGAGAAGCCGATGGTTGGCTCGAAGGGTGAGCCCGAAGAAATGAGCTGGCGCATGGATACCTCCGGCGTGATGCTGCTAATGATCGCTAAGCCGGTTTCTGACCGGTCATTGGCACCAGCTCGGACGCTTCGAGCAAACCGCCAATATCGAGGAACGGGCATGCCCTGGCGGTGGACAGTGCCTGGTCCATGGAGTCCGCCTCGACGAGGCTGAAACCGGACATTTTCTCCGGTACCTAACGAATCGCCTTTAGCAGGGCTTCGGCAACCGCAGCGGACGAAGCCGGATTTTGTCCGGTGATAATTTGCCCATCAACAACCGCCAGCACGTTCCAGTTGTCCACTTTGCGGTACACGCCGCCCCTGGCGGAAAGCTGCTCTTCGAGCAAATACGGAACGACCTCCGTCAGACCCACCGCCGCTTCCTCGGAGTTGCTGAAACCCGTGACTTCTTTGCCGTCTACCAGCGGTTTACCGTTGGCGTCCCTGGCCCGAAGCAACACTGCCGGCCCATGACATACCGCCGCCACCGGTTTGCCGGCGGCTACAAAGCCTTCAATCAGCGAAATCGAGTCGCCGTCACTATGCAGATCCCATAGCGGACCATGACCACCGGGATAGAACACCGCGTCGAAGTCCTCTGCCTTCATTTGCGCCAATCGGGCGGTATTCGCCAGTTCCTGCTTTGCCTCCGGGTCGTCATCAAAGCGACGCGTCGCCGCAGTTTGTGATTCCGGTGCCTGGCTTCTCGGGTCAATCGGAGGCTGACCACCACGCGGAGAAGCCAGGATGATCTGCGCACCCGCGTCTTTGAGGTGATAGTACGGGCTTGCAAACTCCTCCAGCCAGAAGCCGGTCTTTTCGCCGGTATCACCCAGCCGGTCGTGCGAGGTCAGTACAATCAGCACTTTCATGAACAAACTCCTTTTGGATGGATTTGCGGACCCGGAGCCCACATTGAACCGTTTCGACTCGCCTGTCGTGTGGCAGTAGCAAATCTAACAGACCGCGCTCTGTACCGGCAGCATCGGCTCGCCGGTCGCAGCCGTCATTTTCGCCAGATACCTGGAGTAAACAGCACCAGGATCGTCATGATTTCCAGACGGCCAATCAGCATGCCGGCGCAGAGCAGCCATTTCACATGATCCGGCAAGGACGCGAAGTTCCCGGACGGTCCGACGATATTGCCCAGGCCCGGACCCACATTGGTTACTGCCGTCGCGGCGGCGGTCAGGCTGGTGATGAAATCCAGCCCGGACAATGCCAGCACTAGTGCAATGATCGCGATAATCAGCCCAAAGAACATGCTGAATGCGACCACCGACCGGATAATGTCATCACTGACAACACGTTCATTGTATTTAAGAACAAATACGCCGGTCGGGTACGTCATCTGCTTCAGCTGATTCCGGAGCATCAGATACGCGAGCTGAAAACGAAAAAACTTCATGGATCCCGCAGTAGACCCGGAACAGCCGCCGACGAACATCAGGAAAAAGAAAACCATCACCGAGAACTGGCTCCACACGGTGTAATCCGTCGTTGCGTAGCCGGTTGTGGTGACAACAGAAATGACATTGAAGGTTACGTGGCTGATTGCTTCGAATGCCGGTAAGTCACCCGCCCAGACCCGTTCCAGGCCGAGGATGGCAATTACCGCGAAAAGAAAAACCAGGAAACCCCGAATCTGGTTATCCAGCAGGCTGTGCGTTGTCCCGTTGCGGACCAGGTTCACATAAAAAACAAACGGAAGCGCACCCAGGACCATGAAAAGAGAAGCGGTCCAGACCAGCACGGGCTTGTTGAAAAAATGACCGAAGGACGCGTCGTAGTTGGAGTAGCCACCGGTGGACAGTGTCGTCATGGCGTGCACCGCGGCATCGAACGCCGACATCCCGCCAAACAGGTACAAGGCGCCACAGCTTACGGTTAGCGCCAGGTATACATACAGAATGGCCGCCACCATATGAATGGCTCTCGGGTGGGTTTTTTTCGACCAGTCCGAGGACTCGGTGGCGAAAAGTCGCATCCCTCCCACCCGCAGATGCGGCAGAACGGCGACGGAAAGAACGACGATTCCAATGCCGCCGATCCATTGCAACATCCCCCTCCAGATCAGGATGCTGCGCGGTAGATTCTCTATCCCGACGAATATCGTCGAGCCCGTGGTCGTGATGCCGGAAAACGATTCGAATGCGGCATCCGTCACCGACAGGTGAGGTAGCCCAAGAACAAACGGAAGGGTGCCCAGCACGCCGAGCAGGAGCCAGCAGCAAGTGGTGATCAGATACAGTTGCAGCGTGGATATGCTTTCCAGCGTGCTGCGATTGTATTTTACCCCCAGTCCGCCCAGCAGAAGACAGACGATGCTCATCCCGACAAAGAGAATTTCATCATCGTTGGTGATTTCGAAAATCGCGAATGCGATGGGCGCAACGAGGACCAACCCCATCATCAACAGGATGTAGGAGTTGTAGAGAATGATGGGGCGAAGAGTTGGGGTCTTCAATAAAATGGTCTGCTGCGACTCAGCTCTTCACTGCCCGGGAAACCCAGCCGTATTCACAATCTCCGGCCGGGCTTGTTGCGCCGTTTTGCCTGAACCAGCCCGGATCAGCCCGGTAGTTTGTCAAACTTTGGCACGTTCCCCAAATCATGGTCCCACCCGGCCCGGCTCCCGAAAT
>JAJDOE010000028.1 GCA_022340345.1 Gammaproteobacteria bacterium | reverse complement strand
AACGAGATCCAGTCCTTCTCGCTCCTGATCCTCGGTGACGCGCAGGCCGATGGCCATGTCCAGCACCTTCAGGATCGCGAAGCTGGCCACCGCGCACCAGCCGATGGTGGCGGCGATTCCCGTCAGTTGCACCATCACCTGGTCGCCCATGGTGATGCCGTCCGGGTACCCGAGACCGCCCAGCGCGGTGGAGGCGAACACGCCGGCGAGCAGGGTGCCGAGAATGCCGCCCACCCCGTGCACCGGGAACACGTCCAGGGAATCATCGATGTGCAACCGCTGCTTGAGGAACAGGGTGGCCAGGAAGCATACGATGCCGGCGGAGAAACCGATCACCAGGGCCCCCAGCGGACCCACGTAGCCGGAGGCCGGGGTGATGGTGCCCAGGCCCGCTACCATGCCGGTGACGATGCCCAGCACGCTGGGCTTGCCGTGCTTGAGCCACTCCACCAGCATCCAGGCCAGGGATCCGGCGGCGGCGCCAATGTGGGTCACCAGTATCGCCATGCCGGCCGAGCCGTTGGCCGCCAGGGCGCTGCCGCCATTGAAACCGAACCAGCCGACCCACAGCATGGCGGCGCCCGCCACCGTCAGGGTCATGTTGTGGGGCGGCATCGCGGTGCGCGGGAACCCGCGCCGACGGCCCATTACCAGCGCCGCCACGATAGCCGCGACACCGGCATTGATATGCACCACGGTGCCGCCGGCGAAATCCATCAGGCCCGCCTCGCCCAGCCAGCCGCCGCCCCACACCCAGTGGCACACCGGCGCGTAGACCACCACCAGCCACAACATGCTGAACCACAACATGGCGGAGAATTTCATGCGCTCGGCGAAACCACCGACAATCAGCGCCGGGGTGATGATGGCGAAGGTCAGCTGGAACATCAGGAAAACCGATTCCGGGATGCTGCCGCTGGCGGTGTCCACGCCGACGCCCGCGAGGAAGGCCTTGTCCAGGCCACCGATCCAGGGTGTGCCTTCACTGAAGGCCAGGCTGTAGACCGCAATCACCCACAGCACCGTCACCACGCAGGTAATCGCGAAACACTGCATCAGCACCGAAAGCACGTTCTTGGAACGCACCAGGCCGCCGTAAAAGAGCGCCAGCCCCGGTAGTGTCATGAACAGGACCAGCGCGGTGGCGGTGATCAGCCAGGCGGTGTCGCCACTGCTGATCTCGTCCGCGAGCGCGACCGACGGCAACAGCGCCGCCAGTCCCAGACCCAAGCCCAGCCGCCCGGCAAATCCGATGCGATTTTTCATCTCGTTCTTCCCCGTCTTGTGCGTTTTTCTGTTTTTATTTTTCGTCTAGAGGGCTTCGTCTCCGGACTCGCCGGTGCGAATACGGATCGTCTGTTCGACTTCGGTGACGAAGATCTTGCCGTCACCGATCTTGCCGGTGCGGGCGGCGCTGACGATGGCCTCCGTTACCTGGTCCACGATCGCGTTATCCACCGCGACCTCGAGCTTGACCTTGGGCAGGAAATCGACGACGTACTCCGCTCCGCGGTACAGCTCCGTGTGTCCCTTCTGGCGCCCAAATCCCTTGACCTCGGTAACGGTCATGCCGCGTACGCCGATATCCGCCAGCGCGTCGCGCACATCTTCCAGCTTGAAGGGCTTAATGATCGCAGTGACTAGCTTCATGGAATGTCTCCGCTGTGTCGTGATGAATTCGTTGCCTGCCGCCGTTCCCGGGCGGGTGTACCGGCGTGGCGATGATACCGGCGGGGAGTGGGGTATTAAAGGTAAGCGCCCGCTGCGCTGGCGGGCGGTTCACGGTAAGATATTGAAAAGAAAAGGGTATACATGGAAAACCAAATTCCGATATTCGCGCTCAACACCGTGCTGGTGCCCGGCGGGACGCTGGACCTCAAGGTATTCGAGCCCCGCTACCTGGACATGGTCAGCCGCTGCCTGCGCGCCGAGACACCGTTCGGGGTGTGTGCCATCGCCAGTGGCCAGGAAACCGGGGCGACGGCCCAGGTGCACGGGACCGGCACCCTGGCGACCATCAGCGAATGGGACCGGCTGCCGGGCGGGCTGCTGGGCATCACCGCCATCGGCGGCGACCGCTTTCGTATCCGCCAAAGCGCGGTGCAGGCAGACGGCCTGCGTACCGCCCAGGTGGATTTGCTGGTCGAGGAGGTGGTGGCGGTACCCGGGGAACTGGCGCACCTGGCGGGCCTGCTGGCCCAGCTGCGGCCCGATGTGGCGAAACACACGCGGGACGCGGGCAATCTGGCCTGGCGTCTGGCGGAGGCCCTGCCGCTACCGCTGGAGCTGAGCCAGCAGTTGCTGGAAACCGACTCCGGGGCCGAGCGCCTGGAGCGGCTGGAAACCCTGCTGCGCAAGCTTGCCGAAATCGAACCCGACTAATAGCGAGAAAAGGACTATTGAATAAACCGTCCTTTTCTCACGCTAATTGTTTGCGCATACCTGCGCAAACAATTTCATAAACCCTGAAAAGGACCATTAAATGAACCGTCCTTTTGTCACGGCAATGGTTCGCGCATACCTGCGCAAACCATTTCATAAACCCAAGGGGTGATCTCATGCTAAATCGGGACCCGGTTGTCGTCGCCACTTTCGCCCTGTACCTGGTCGGGATGCTGGCCTTGGGCGTGTGGGCCTGGCGCCGCACCGGCGACCTGGCCGATTACCTGCTCGGCGGCCGCAGCCTGGGGCGCTGGGTGACCGCCCTCAGCGCCGGCGCATCGGACATGAGTGGCTGGTTGCTGCTCGGCTTGCCGGGCTATGCCTACCTGTCCGGCTTCGAGGCCGGCTGGATCGCCATTGGCCTGCTGGCGGGCACCTGGCTCAACTGGCGGCTGGTGGCCCGGCGGTTGCGCATACTCACCGAACGATACGCCAACGCGCTGACCCTGGGCGACTACCTGGAGCGCCGCTTCGCCGACGACAGCCGCCTGCTGCGCGTTATCTCCGCCGTCCTGGTGCTGCTGTTTTTTACTTTCTACGCCAGTTCCGGGCTGGTGGCCGGGGGCAAACTGTTCGAATCGGTTTTCGGGCTGCCGTACCTCAGCGCGGTGGCGCTGGGCACCGCCGTGATTCTTTCGTATACGCTGCTGGGTGGTTTCCTGGCCGTGAGCTGGACCGACCTGGTGCAGGGCCTGCTGATGGCGGTCGCGCTGGTGCTGGTGCCGGCGGCGGCGATGCTGGAACTCGGTGGCTGGGGAAACCTCACCGCCGCGATGGGCGCCAGCGCGCCGGGACTGCTGGACGCCTGGAGCAGCCGCGACGGCCAGCCACTGGGTGGGATCGCCATCCTGTCGCTGCTGGGCTGGGGGCTGGGCTATTTCGGCCAGCCGCACATCCTGGCGCGCTTCATGGCCATCCGCGATCCCGACCAACTGGGCGCCGCGCGGCGTATCGCCACCGGCTGGGTGAGCCTCGGGCTGGGCGGCGCGCTGCTGGCCGGATTCGCCGGCATCGGTGTGCTGCCGACGACACTGACCGGGGCGGATTCGGAAAAGGTGTTCCTGGAGCTGGTGCAGTACCTGCTGCACCCGGTACCCGCCGGGATCTGCCTGGCGGCGGTGCTGGCGGCGATCATGAGTACCGCCGACTCGCAGCTGCTGGTGGCCTCGTCCTCACTCAGCGAGGATTTGTACAAGCGCTTCTGGCGCCCGCAGGCGAGTGACGCGGAACTGCTGCGGGTCGGGCGGCTGACGGTGGCGGGGATTGCGGCGCTGGCGTTTTCGCTGGCCCTGGACCGGGACAGCAAGGTGCTGGAGCTGGTGGCGTACGCCTGGGCCGGCTTCGGCGCCGCCTTCGGGCCGGTCATCCTGTTTTCCCTGTTCTGGGGTCGCATGGGCCGGGTGGCGGCGGCGGCGGGCATGCTCACCGGGGGCGTGGTGGTGGTGGTGTGGAAGCAGCTTTCCGGCGGCTGGTTCGACGTCTACGAACTGGTGCCGGGATTCGTCCTCTCGTCGCTGGCGATCACGCTGGCCGGCTACCTGGCGCCGGCCCCGGCGGCGGTGCGCGACGCCTGGCGCGAGGCGCTGGCGGCCCGGTAGACGCCGGGTCCCCACGCAGGTCCGAAAAACCAGAAAAAACAATACGTTAGCGGATTTTCCCGATATCGAAACAAACTTGCTTGACATTAACAAGTTTGTTGGGTGAAATGTCCACCAGTTCCCGCGGGATTCCTTTGTCATGGCTGCCCCGAGTTCGCGTATTACCCCACGGGCCGACGCGGACCTGCCGATCCGTTTTGTCACGGCGGCAGGCCTGTTCGACGGCCACGATTCCTCCATCAACATCGTGCGGCGACTGCTGCAGGCGGCGGGTTGCGAGGTCGTCCACCTGGGCCACAACCGCGCGGTGGAGGAAATCGTCACCGCCGCGTTGCAGGAAGACGTGCACGGAGTCGCGGTCAGTTCCTACCAGGGCGGTCACCTGGAGTATTTCCGCTACCTCATCGATCGCCTGCGGGCGCGGGGCGGGGGCCATGTGCAGGTATTCGGCGGCGGCGGCGGGGTGATCGTGCCGCAGGAGATCCGCGAACTGGAAACCTACGGGGTAGCGCGAATCTATTCGCCGCGGGACGGACAGCAGCTTGGGCTCAAGGGCATGGTCGAGGACATGCTCACCCGTTGCCGGAGCCTCGATCCGGTCGAGCCCGGCGACAGCGTGGATTTCTGGCTGCCCCTGGCGCGACGCATCAGCCAGCTGGAGGCCGGCGGCGAAGCGCTTCCGTCCAGCCGGCCGGCGGCGGTCCCGGTACTTGGCATCACCGGTACCGGTGGCGCCGGCAAGTCCTCCCTCACCGATGAACTGATCCGCCGCTTCCGGCAGGACTACGGCGACGCCCTGCGCATCGCGGTGCTGGCGGTGGATCCCACCCGGCGGCGGTCCGGCGGCGCGTTGCTGGGTGACCGCATCCGCATGAATTCCCTGGCCGGCGAACGCATCTACTTCCGTTCCCTGGCCACCCGCGACGCCGGCACGGAACTGCCCCGGCGCTTCGAGGAGATCCTCGCCGCGACCCGGGCCTCGGGCTTCGACCTGGTGATCATCGAAACTCCCGGCATCGGCCAGGGGGATGCGGGCATCGTGCCCTTCGCCGACGTGGCGCTGTACGTCATGACCCCGGAGTTCGGTGCCGCCAGCCAGCTCGAGAAGATCGACATGCTGGATTTCGCCGACGCCGTGGCGATCAACAAGTTCGATCGCCAGGGCGGCAGCGACGCGCTGCGCGACGTGGCCAAGCAACTGCAACGCAACCGCGAGGCCTTTCACTCCGATCCGGCCCAGATGCCGGTGTTCGGGACCATCGCCGCGCGATTCAACGACGACGGGGTCACCGCCCTGTACCGCGCCCTGCAAACGCAACTGGTGGCAAAAGGCCTGCGCGACGGGCCGGCGCGGCTGGCGGACGTGGACACCCGCTGCTCCACCCGCATCGAGGTGATCGTGCCCACCGCGCGGCGCCGCTACCTGGCCGAGATCGCCGAGGCCGTGCGCGGCTACCACGCCGAGACTCTTGCCCAGGCACGCATCGCCCGGGAACGCGGGGCGCTGGCCCTGAGCCGCGAGCTGCTGGCAGACCGGGGTGCGGACACCGGCGCGCTGGCGGAGGCGGAGGCGGAACGGGAGCGGGCCCTGTCCGCGAGCTGCCGGGAGCTGCTCGCGGAATGGCCGGCGATTCGCGAACGCTACGCCGCCGAGGAGATGGAACACGCGGGCGAGCGGGTTCCGCTGCGCATCGAGACCCTGTCCGGGACGCGCATGTCGCGCCTGGCGTTGCCGCGCTTTACCGATCCCGGCGACCTGCTGGCCTGGCT
>JAJDOE010000002.1 GCA_022340345.1 Gammaproteobacteria bacterium | reverse complement strand
ATCCCCGCTGGCGGTGGCGTAGGCACCCATGGCACCGGCCTGGTAGCCACTGGCGTTGGACAGGAGGCCGAAGGCCCCCGCGCCGAACCCGCTGGCGGTGGCCAGGGCACCGGTAGCGCC
Source organism: Gammaproteobacteria bacterium (assembly GCA_022340345.1). Taxonomy (GTDB): domain Bacteria; phylum Pseudomonadota; class Gammaproteobacteria; order HyVt-429; family HyVt-429; genus JAJDOE01. The sequence goes on along the minus strand of JAJDOE010000002.1, from coordinate 6,865 downwards.
GGCGTACTCGCCGCTGGCGTTAGCCTGAGAACCAGCCGCGTAGGCATTTGCCCCGCTGGCCGTAGCGCGGTAACCGGTGGCGCCTGAGAAAATTCCACTGGCGATGGCGTTGGCGCCGAAGGCGCCCGAGTAGTCCCCGCTGGCGATGGCTGTAAAACCGACGGCACCTGAGGCGTACCCGCTGGCGTTGGCGGAAGAGCCGAAGGCGCCCGAGAAGCTCCCGCTGGCGCTGGCAAACGCGCCGGTAGCGGTAGCGGAGTAGCCGCTGGCGTTGGCGAACGCGCCGAACGCGCCCGACGCAGAACCGCTCGCGTTGGCGTAATAGCCGAAGGCGCCCGAGTAGTCCCCGCTGGCGTTGGCGCTGTAGCCGGTTGCGCCCGACCCATAACCGCTGGCGTTGCCGCGGAAGCCGGTTGCGCCCGACCTCTCACCGCTGGCGTTGGCGCCCGTGCCAAAGGCGCCCGAGAAAGCTCCGCTGGCGTTGGCGAAATAGCCGAAGGCGCCCGAGAAAGCTCCGCTGGCGTTGGCGAACGCGCCGAACGCGCCGGCGTAGTCGCCGCTGGCGTTGGCATAGGCGCCGAAGGCGCCGGCATTGGCTCCGCTGGCGGTGGCGCCGACGCCGCACTCGGTGGCGCTGGCCACGACGCCGTTACCGTCGGTGCAGTCATCCGCCCGCGCGGGCGAGACAGCGAAGAGCGCAACCAGCAGCAGAAAGGCGGCCTGCGCGGCAGCCGCGGTGCGAATAGCCGGCCCAACCCGCCACTGCATGGTGGCAGGCGGGTGGAAACAGGGAGAATTGCTGAGACAAGCGCGCACACGGGCACGCACTAGGACACTGGCTGCAGAAGACATGGGACCCCCTTCGATCAGAAGTACCGTGGGACGCATCCCGCCGGCTGTTATTTTTTTTTGCCCCCAAAACCCCTGCAGGGCGGCATTCCTACTCTACCCAATGATTTTTATAGTTCAATTCGAAACTACGCGCCACCAGAGAATGAAACGGGAAGCGGGATGACCAAAGCGCGCCAGCAGGCAGGAACCCCTCCGCGCGCGATTGCAGCCTCCGTACGACCGCGTGATGCCAGGCGCGCAGTGCTCGGACGAGCTGCGCCTCGCTAAGCAGGCGGTTGCGGTTATTTCAGTCCAGGCTGTTCCCGGAGCGGTGGTAGCGCAGCACGACGTCCGGGTCCGGGGCGAGGCTGGCGCCGGCGTTTTCCTTGCCGTCATAGTCGAGGGTCGAAAGCAGGTAACGCATACTTTCCAGGCGGGCCTTTTTCTTGTCGTTGGCCTTGACGATGATCCACGGGCTGTAGGAGGTGTGGGTCTTGCTGAACATGTCTTCCTTGTACTTGGTGTACAGCTCCCAGTTCTCCTGGGCCTTTTCGTCCACCGGACTGATCTTCCACTGCTTGAGGGGGTTCACCCGGCGTGACACGAAGCGGTCCTCCTGGACCTGCTTGCCGATAGAGAACCAGAACTTCACCAGTTCCAGGCCGTCCTCGTAGAGCATGTGCTCGAACTCCGGAACCTGCTGCATGAAGATGCGGTATTCCTTTTTGGTGCAGAAATTCATGACCGGTTCCACCACCGCGCGGTTGTACCAACTGCGGTCGAAGAACACCATTTCGCCGGGATCGGGCAGGTGCTCGGTGTAGCGCTGGAAGTACCACTGGCCTTTTTGCACTTCCGTCGGCTTGGTCAGGGCGACGATGCGCGCGCTGCGAGGATTCAGGTGCTCGATGAAACGGCGGATGGTGCCGCCTTTGCCGGCGGCATCCCGGCCCTCGACAATGACCGCAACGCGTCGGCCCGAAAGCTGCACCGAGCGCTGTAAACGGACCAGCTCGATCTGCAGTCTTTCCAGCTCCTGCTCGTAGCGTAGCTTGATCAGTGCCTTTTCGACGTTGACGTTCTTGGTCGCCAGCAGTTGCATCAGGCCCTTGCGCGTGTTTACCGCGGCGATCTCTTACGCCGTCAGGCGCACGTGCTTCTGCAGGGTCTTGCCGACGATTTTTTCTTCCTGGGTGAGGGCATTGCCACCACCGGAAACCGGGATCCGGGAGATCGCCGCCGGCTTGTTCTTGCTGGGAGGATTGCGGTTGCTCATGGGGCGTATTTTCAGGCCGTGAACCGGCCATATTGACGGACCCGGACCAATACTTCTAGCATGCCAGTCACACCGAAATTGCGGGTGTGGTTCAATGGTAGAACCTCAGCTTCCCAAGCTGATGACGTGGGTTCGATTCCCATCACCCGCTCCAGGTTTCCGTCCGTGGAAATTCCGATTACTCCTTGCGGGCATGAACCACCAACGCCTGTAGCGGCATTTCCGCCCCCAGCTGTTCCCGGATCGCCTTTTCCACTGCGGCACAGACCCGTCCGGGCTCGCCGCCACGAGTGGTGATCTCCTCCAGGCACGGATTGCCGAAGACCAGGCCCCGGGCAAAGGTCCGGGCTGACCGGATCGGCGATCGCAGCGGCAGGGTGTGGGTAGTTACTTCCGCAAATCCCGCCTGCAGTAGCTGCCCGCGAATCTCTTCCACGTCACAATACTCGAAGGGCACCCGGTAAAAGCCCGGCGGATTCCCGGGAAAGAAGCTCTTCAACGCCTCGTGGGTGATCTGCGCAAAGGGGTTGGCTGCCCAGGAATCCCAGACGCTGAACAGGTAGCTGCCCTGGTCCCGCAACACGCGGTGGGCCTCGGCGTAGGACTTCTGCTTGTCGGGAAAGAACATCACGCCGAACTGGCAGGCCACGACGTCGAAACTGGCGTCCCCGAAGGCCAGCGACATGGCGTCCGCCTGCCGGAAGTCCACCCCCTCGCCGGACTGGAACTTAGCCCGCGCCACCTCCAGCATCGGCGGGTTGAGGTCGGAGGCCAGCAGCCGGCAGTCTTCCGCCAGGGCATCCCGCAGCCGGCGGCTGAGGATGCCGGTTCCGGCAGCCAGCTCCAGCACCGCGGTCGGCGCCAGCTCCGCCACCCGTCGGGCCAGGTCGCCGGCGTAGTCCTGGAACAGATGCGGGCCCAGGCCCCGGTCGTAGTGTTCCGGGATCGAGCCGATGAAGCGAGACGCCTGTGTTGCCATACCACCCCCCGGTCCGGCACGCCGGACTGGCGCGCCGGGTTGGAATCCTACCGGGATAACGATGATTTGGGGTGATTCGCCGTAACATAAGGTTTTTTTTATGTTTATGCCGGGTTATCCATATCATTCGAATATTGACAATTACTAATATGACTTTTATTCTGCGCCCTCGTTGGTTATCTGGTGTCACCCACACCGGGTGACGGAATTCACCGGTTTCGAATTTTTTAGGAGCACTTCCATGAAAAAGGCTATTGCCACTATTGCCCTGACCCTGGGCCTTGGCACCACGGCCGTTGCCGCGGACCAGAACGACGTGTTCGCGCAGATGTTCACGGCACCCGCCACCCAGGTGCAGACCCTGGACTTCAGCCGCCCGGAGACCTACGCGGTGTTCATGAACCCGGCCAGCTACGCCCAGTTCATGAACCCCGGCTTCTACGTTCAGTTCCTGAAGCCCGAGGCCTACACCGGTTTCTTCAAGACCGAGAACCTGATGGCGTGGGTCAACCCGAGCTATTACGCCGCGTACATGAACCCGGCCACCTACATGCAGGCCATGAACTTCGCTAATTACACGCCGTTCATGAACCCGGCCACCTACACGCAGTTCCTGAACGCCAGCGCCTACGCCGACTATTTCAAGGGCGAGACCTACGCCGGCTGGGCCAAGCTGCTGGGCTACGGCGCCGAGACCACCAAGGAGTCCTGATTTCCCAGGCGGTTTTTCGGAGAAAAACAGAAAAGGCCGGGCAACTGCCCGGCCTTTTTTTTGTCTTACTGGCAAGATACATACTCAGGATATGCCATCGGGGCGTCCCGCCCCGCCAGGAGGATTGATGATCGACCGTCGCAAAGTGCTTGCCGGGCTTGGCCTTTCCGCGCTGTTCGCGCCCATTGCCCGCGCCTACCATACAGACTCCCATTTCAGCGACACCACGGCGCACAAGATTGTTTACCAGTGCAACCAGCCGGATGCGGAATACCACCGTCACACCCTGTTCTCGGTGAGCGAACTGCTGCGCAAGTACGGCGATGACATCGAGCTGGTGGTGGCGGCCTTCGGCCCCGGAATCCATATTCTCGGCAAGAACCCCACGCGACCGGTGGAGGCGGACGTGCGCGAAAAGGTATCCTCGCTGGCGCAGTACGGGGTGGCCTTTCACGCCTGCGGCAACACCATGAATTCCCTGGGCTGGACAGCGGAGGATATGCTGCCGTTCGCGAAAATCGTGCCCATCGGGGTGGACGACATCATGCTGCTGCAGGAGAAGGGCTTCAGCTATTTCGCGTGGTGAATGAAGAGGATCGCGAAGGCCCGCCGAGTCGCCACTCCGGGTCCGTAACGGAGCGAAGAGCCCTCCCCGTCGGGTCACTACTCCGTGTCCCGAGCGAGCGCGGAATTCCAATTCGGTACGGACGATCCTTTCGCGACGACTACTCGCTGCCGGCGATGGTGAATTCCCACTCCGCTACGTGCTTGTCCCGCGATGCCCCGGAACCGTCGCCCTTGCGGCCGAACAGGCGGCCCAGGGACTTGAGGCCCTTGTCCAGATCCGAACGACCCGCCTTCGCGTGCCAGCGGACCGATTCGCTGTAATCCTTGGCCACCCCACGACCAAACTGGTAGAGCACACCCAGCTTGACGTAGGCCGGCGAATAGCCGCGTTTCCCGGCTTCCAGGAAATGTTCGAAGGCGCGGAACTCGTCCCGCGTCACCCCGCGACCCTGGTAGTAGGCCAGCCCCAGATGGTAGTGGGCGCCGGCGTGGCCCATGCGAGCCGCGTTTTCGAACCACTGCACCGCCGCGTTGGCGTCCGCGGCGACGCCCTGGCCACGGGCATAGATTACGCCCAGGCTGAAAGCGGCCTCCGGATGCCCGAGGTCGGCGGCCCGGCGATAGGCCTCGCGGGCCACGGCGAAGTCCTGCGGGCGACCGTCGCCAAAATAGGCGGCCTCCGCCTCCTGGAACGCGGCGTCGCGAAGCTCTGGCGACGCGGTCCGTGCCTGCTGCTGTTCTTCCAGCTGCCCGCGCAGTTCCAGCAGGCCGGCGTGCTGCGGGACAATGCCCAGCCCGGCATCCACATACCGGGCGGCGCGTTCGAAATCATTCTCCGTCAGGCGCGCCCGCGCCAGCAGCACGTAGCGGTCGGCAATCCGCACCATTCCGCGGCGCGCTTCCTGATTCCCCGGATCCAGCGCCAGGATCCGGGCAAAAACCGCCAGCGCGTTTTCTCCCTCGGGCCGGGTCAGCCGGTTGGCCTCCAGGTGGGTGTCCGCCTCGGCGAGCAATCGGTCGATCTCCGAGCCTGTGGGCGCCGTCGACGCTTCGGGACGGAATCCGGACCGCAGTTCCTCGCGCAGCGTCATCAGCTCGCTGCTGCCGGGCGCCACCACCAGGCCCCAGGTCACCGACTCCATGGCCGCCTCCGGCTGCCCGGCGGCACGCTGACGCTGGGCGAGGGCCAGGAAATAGTGTCCGATGCGCTCGATACCACGCACCGCCTCCGGGTGGCCCGGTTCCATGCGCAGTACCGCCCGGTAGCGTTGCCAGGCGTTGTCTCCCGGGGGATTGACCACGTGCCCGTTGCGCAGCAAATCCTCCGCTTCCTCCAGCAGGCGCGTTGCCGAGGTCTTCGCAGCGCTGGACTCGGGGCCGGAAGCCACGTCCGGTACCGCCGGCAAGGCCACCGGCGGTACCGGCTGCGGCACCCGGCGTGGGGACGCGGCCGGCCAGGCCAGCCACAACAGGAGCAGCAGTACCAATGCGCCGCCGGCCCAGGGCAGCGGCCGTTCCCGGACCCGGCGCGGCAGATCGCCGACCCGCTCCCGGAGGTCTTCCCAGTCGATCCGCCAGCGCTGCCGCGGCAGCCGCTGGCCCTTGCGCAGGCTGCGAATCGCACTCAGCAATTCGCGGCTGCTGGAAAACCGGCCGTCCGGCTTTTTTGCCAGCATGCGACTGAGAATCGGCTGGATGCGCGACATGTGTACCGGCAGGCGCGGAACCGGGTCGTTCACGTGCGCGTAGACCACCGACATGCTGTCGGTACCGGTATACGGCGGATGGCCGGTGAGCATTTCGAACAGGATCGCGCCCAGCGCGTACAGGTCACTGCGGGCGTCGGTGTTCCGCCCACGGGCCTGCTCCGGACTCATATAGTGGGGGGTACCCAGGCTGACCCCCGTCTCCGTCAGGCGGGAACTGTCATCCAGCGGCCGGGCGATTCCAAAGTCGGTAAGGACCGCGCCGCCGTCCTCACGAAACAGGATGTTTTCCGGCTTCACGTCGCGATGGATGAATCCCTTGGTGTGGGCGTAGTCCAGGGCACGGGCGATCTCGCGCAGAATTTCCAGGGCGGCCTTGGGCCCCAGCCCCGCGCGAATGCGGTCGCGCAGGTTACCGCCCTTGATGTATTCCATGGCGATATAGGGGCGTTCCCGCACCACGCCGATATCGAACACGGAGACGATATTGGGATGCACCAGGCGCGCTACCGTGCGTCCCTCGCGCACGAAGCGCTCGGTGAACTCCCGCTCGTCCATCAGCGTCGCCCGCAGCACCTTGAGGGCCACCGGGCGGTCCAGGGACTCCTGCTCCGCGAGGTACACCGTGGACATGCCGCCACGACCGATCTCACCCAGAATCCGGTAGCCGGGAATCTGGATGAATCCAGCGCGTTGCGGGACCTCACGAGGCGCTGTGCTGATATCCGGTTCGCTCATTCCGTCAGCGTACTTGGTACAGCTTCCACAACAAGCCAGTATACGGCCATATGAAC
>JAJDOE010000155.1 GCA_022340345.1 Gammaproteobacteria bacterium | reverse complement strand
GCGTCGGTTCCGGAAAATCTCCAGAAACGGCTGGACGTGATCGATTTTGCGACCCCTGTGCAGACCATCGACACCTTTGACAAAGGTGGCAATGCCCGCGTTGTGATTCGCGCGGCGGGACGCTACTCCCACATGGCCTACCAGGCCGGTGATGTGTTTACCCTGAGCATCAAGCCCCTGTCGGCCGAGGAGACGGCCGAGGAAGACGAGCTCGGTTACAAGGGCGAGAAACTTTCGCTCAATTTCCAGAACATCGAAGTACGCGCGGCACTCCAGGTGATTGCCGACTTCACCGGCATCAACTTCGTTACCAGCGACGCGGTGAAAGGCAACCTGACGCTGCGTCTGCGGGATGTTCCGTGGGACCAGGCCCTGGACATCATTCTGCGTACCCGCGGGCTGGCCAAGCGCGAACAGGGCAACGTCATCTGGGTGGCGCCGGTGGAAGAAATCGCCGCCAAGGAGAAACTGGAACTTGAGGCCAGCAAAACGGTGCTGGACCTGGAGCCGTTGGTGTCCGAACTGATCCCGATCAACTACGCCAAGGCATCGGATATCGCGGCCCTGCTCAAGTCTATCAAGGCGGTGAGCCCGGGCGTACAGACCCGCGCTTTCAGCTCGGTGAGCATCGCGCAGACGGAGCTCGACACCAACACGCTGTTGTCACCGCGCGGTAACGTCACCGTGGATGAGCGCACCAATTCGCTGCTGATCCAGGACACCGCGAGCAAGATCCGCGAGGTCAAGAAGCTGATCACGCGACTGGATACGCCGGTCAAACAGGTGTTGATCGAAACCCGAATCGTTGAGGCGAATGACGATTTCAGCCGCAACCTGGGTGCCCGCCTGGGAGCGCAGAATTACAACCCCAGCGTGAATATTCCGGGTTCACCCACCACCAATGCCGGCGAGGGAATCATCTCCGGTGATATTGAAAACAACATCACCTTCCTGGACGAGATCGCGCCAACGATCGATCCGGTGACTGGTGTAGTTACGCCAGGAGAATTCACGATTTCCAATACCCCGATCGTGGACCTGCCGTCACCCGGCATCGGCGGTGTCCCCGCCGCGTCGCTGGCCTTCACCCTGCTGAAGATCGCCGCAGGCGGCGCAGGCCACCTCCTCAACCTGGAGATCTCGGCGCTGGAGTCCGAGGGCCGCGGCAAGATCATCGCCAATCCACGCCTGGTGACCGCCAACCAGAAGCAGGCCCGCATTGAGCAGGGCCAGGAGCGGATCTTTCCGCCCTCCGGGTTCAGCGATCAGCCGACTACCGTGGAGGCCAAACTCTCCCTGACCGTGACGCCGCAAGTGACGCCGGAAGACAGCATCATCCTGGACGTGGTGATCACGCAGGACACCTTCGTTTCGGCGACCGACCCAACTATCAATACCAAGTCGGTCAACACGCAGGTGCTGCTCAACAACGGTGAGACGGTTGTCATCGGCGGCATCTACCAGGAGGAAGAAAGAGAGAACGTTACCAAGGTTCCGATTCTTGGCGACATGCCACTGATCGGCAATGCCTTTCGCAACAAGGGCACCCTCCGCAACAAGACGGAATTGCTGATATTTCTTACTCCGCGGGTGATCAGCCCGGCCCTTGACCTGGCCGGGGGTTGACCTACCGCACCTGAGTTGGCATATGTCCGGGCACACCGCCCGGACATGGCGCGGTCGGCAGCATGCCCGCGCAAAACAAAAACATCTTTCTCATCGGTCCCATGGGGGTAGGCAAGACCACCATTGGGCGCCAGCTTGCGCGCCTGTGCCACCTGGAGTTCCGGGATACCGACCGGGAAATCGAGCAGCAGACCGGAGCCGATATCCCCCTGATTTTTGACGTCGAGGGGGAGGACGGCTTCCGCCGCCGTGAAATCGAAATGATCGAGAAGCTCACCGACTGTGCCGGCATCGTACTCGCGACGGGTGGCGGCGCGGTTCTGGCGGAAGAGAACCGGCGCGCCTTGCGCAGCCGCGGCACGGTCGTGTACCTGCGCGCCAGCATCGATACCCAGCTCGAACGGACCCGGCGCTGCAAAAACCGGCCACTTCTGCAGAGCGACGATCCCCGCGCGGTTCTGGAATCGCTCATGCAACAACGCGCGCCCCTGTATGAAGCGGAGGCGGATTTTTGTATCGATACCGATGGCCGCACGGCCCAGGCGGTGGCACATGAGATTGCCCGCCTGTTGGACGAAGCATGACCACCCACCTCGAGGTCGCGCTGGGCAATCGCAGCTACCGGATCCATATCGGGGCCGGCCTGCTGGGCGAGCCACAACTGATCCGGCCGCACCTGGCCGGCAACCAGGTGCTGGTGGTTTCCAACGAGACCGTTGCACCCCTGTACCTGGAATCGCTGCGCGGGAGCCTGGCGGACCTTGAGGTTTTCGAGCACATCCTGCCGGACGGCGAGGCGTACAAGACCCTGGAGTCATTAAACGGCATCTTCGATACGCTGCTGAGGGCGCCGTGCGATCGGCAGGCAACCATCGTCGCCCTGGGTGGCGGCGTGGTGGGCGATATGGCCGGCTTCGCCGCCGCCTGTTACCAGCGCGGCATCGCCTACATCCAGGTTCCCACGACCTTGCTGGCCCAGGTTGATTCCTCGGTGGGCGGCAAGACTGCGGTGAACCATCCACTGGGCAAGAACATGATCGGCGCCTTTCATCAGCCCCGCTGCGTGATCGCTGACACCGACGTGCTGGCCACCCTGCCGGACCGGGAACTGGCCGCCGGGCTGGCGGAAGTCATCAAGTACGGGCTGATCCGTGACCTGGAATTTCTCGCCTGGCTGGAATCCAGCCTGGACGCCCTGCTCGCCCGGGATTCCGCGGCGCTGGCCCATGCCATCGAGGTGTCCTGCCGCAACAAGGCCGCCGTGGTCGCGGCCGACGAACGGGAGGCCGGTCAGCGGGCGCTGCTCAATCTGGGGCATAGCTTCGGCCATGCCATCGAAACCGGCATGGGCTATGGGCGGTGGCTGCACGGCGAGGCGGTAGCCGCCGGCATGTGCATGGCCGCCGACCTTTCCCGGCGCATGGGCCGGATCGCGCAAAGCGACGTGGATCGCGTGACCGCGTTGCTGACCCGCGCCGGCCTGCCGGTGGCGGCACCGGCGGAGCTCAACCCGGAACGCCTGCGGGAACTGATGTCGGTGGACAAGAAAGTGCGCGCGGGCCGCCTGCACCTGGTGCTGCTGAACCACCTGGGAGACGCCTGCATCAGCGACCAGGTGCCGGAGCCGCTGATACTGGAAACCCTGACCGCATGCCGAAGCCCCGCATGATTTCCGCCTGCGCCGTTAGCGACGAGCGCTCCGCGGGACGGCAGCACCCGGAGCCGGCACCGGAACACCGGGCTGAGTTCCAGCGCGACCGCGACCGGGTTATTCATTCCACCGCCTTCCGCCGACTGGAGTACAAGACGCAGGTATTCGTGAATCACGAAGGTGACCTGTTCCGGACTCGTTTAACGCATTCCATTGAGGTGGCTCAGATCGCGCGCTCTATCGCGCGGGCCCTGGCACTAAACGAGGATCTCACCGAGGCAATTGCCCTGGCCCACGATCTGGGCCATACGCCCTTTGGCCACTCCGGCCAGGATGCCCTGAACGAGTGCATGCGACCCTGGGGCGGGTTTGAGCACAACCTGCAGTCCCTGCGGGTGGTGGACAAACTCGAGGAACGTTACGCGGAATTCAGCGGTCTCAACCTGTGCTTTGAAACCCGCGAGGGTATCCTCAAGCATTGTTCAAAGAAAAATGCCGAGCGGTTGGGCACGGTAGGGCGCCGTTTCCTGGTGGGCGGCCAACCCAGCCTCGAGGCCCAGGTGGCGGACGCCGCCGATGAGATCGCGTACAACAACCACGACGTGGACGACGGTCTTCGCTGCGGTTTGCTCTCCATCGACCAACTGCGCAGCCTCGCACTGTTCTCCGCGCCTTTCGACGAAGTATCCCGCCGGTATCCGCAGTTGCCGCCACGAAGGGTGATTCACGAAACCGTGCGCCGCATGATCAACCGGGTGGTCACCGATCTCATCGTCGAAACCCGCCGCCGGATCGAGCAGCAGGCCCCGGATTCCCCGGCCGCGGTGCGCCTACTATCGGCGCCGCTGGTGGGGTTCAGCGAAGACACCGCCGAGGCAATGCGCGAGATGAAGCGCTACCTGCGACACAACCTGTATCACCACTACCGGGTTCGCCGCATGAGCGCCAAGGCACGGCGTACCGTCAGCGACATATTCTCCACCTACATGGACGACCCGAGGCTGCTGCCGCCACAGGACCAGGCCCGCCTGGAGGGCGATGACGAGGCCCGCCGCGCGCGGGTGGTTTCCGACTACCTGGCGGGCATGACCGACCGCTTCGCCATCGCCGAGCACCGGCGGTTGTTCGATCCGGCCGAATTGACCTGATTTTCCGGCCCGGAGCCCCCTGCGCCGGGCTATATTCGGGTTTGCGTATTCCGCACGGGGTTGACGGCTATTTGAATGCCGCTTTCCCCGGGCGGTATACTTTCCGGCCTTTTGCCCACAGCAGCGGGGCGTTTCGCTGGCCCCGGCCCGTTACCACGCCCCCGAACCAGAAGTGAAAGTATTTTGAGTGTCGTGCCGACAAGCGGTCTGTATCGCCCGCAGTTCGAGAAAGAGAACTGCGGGTTCGGGCTGATTGCACAGATGGACGGTGAATCCAGCCACTGGCTGGTGCGCACGGCGATTACCGCCCTGGCCCACCTGACGCACCGTGGCGCCGTGGCCGCGGATGGCAAGACCGGCGACGGCTGCGGCATTCTGCTCGGCAAGCCGGACGCCTTCCTGCGGGCGGCGGCGGACGAGGCCGGCGTTCGCCTGGGGGACGCGTACGCCGCTGGCATGGTTTTCCTGAATCCGGACCCGGACGCCGCCGCCAGGGCGCGGGCCGTGCTGGAGGAAGAAACCACCCGCGTCGGGCTCGCCCTGGCGGGCTGGCGCGAAGTACCGGTGGATCCGCGTGCCTGCGGAGCCGAGTCGCTCAAGAGTCGCCCGCGCATTGAGCAGCTGTTTGTAAATGCTCCCGCCGGGCTTGCGGCGGACGATTTCGAACGCAGCCTGTTCATGGTACGACGCCGCGCGGAGAAGCGGCTGGAGCAGGACCCGGTTTTCTACGTGGCCAGCCTGTCCGAGCGCTTGTTGTCCTACAAGGGCCTGGTGATGCCGCGCAATCTGCCGATCTTCTATCAGGACCTGGAGGATGAGCGCCTGAGTTCCGCCCTGTGCGTATTTCACCAGCGCTTCTCGACCAACACCTGGCCCCAGTGGCGCCTGGCCCAACCCTTCCGGTTCCTCGCCCACAACGGCGAGATCAACACCATTCAGGGCAACCGCAACTGGTCGGTGGCACGGGCGTACAAGTTCGAGACACCGTTGCTACCGGATCTGAACGACATCCTTCCCCTGGTTTCTTCCAGCGGCTCGGATTCCTGCAGCCTGGACAACATGTTCGAAGTGCTGCTGGCCGGCGGCATGGATATCTTTCGCGCCATGCAGTTGCTGATTCCGCCTGCCTGGCAGAACGTGGACAGCCTGGATTCCGACCTGCGGGCCTTCTATGAATACAACTCCATGCACATGGAACCCTGGGATGGTCCCGCCGGGATCGTGCTGACCGATGGCTACCGCGCGGCATGCGCGATGGACCGCAATGGCCTGCGTCCAGCGCGCTACGTGGTCACCCGCGACCGGCACATTACGCTGGCCTCCGAGATCGGTGTCTATGACTACGCACCGGAAGACGTGGTGCTGAAAGGAAGGCTGAAACCGGGCGAGATGATCGCGGCGGACACTCGCAGCGGAGAGCTGATTCTGCCGGACCAGGTGCGTGAACGCCTCAAGTCGCGGCATCCCTACAAGCAGTGGCTGCGGGGCAAGGTCCAGCGCGTGGAGTCGCTGCTGGAAGAGACCGTCAATTGCAGCTCGGCCATGCCGCCCAAGCAGCTTGGCATTCACCAGAAAATGTTTCAGGTGAGCTTCGAGGAACGGGACCAGGTGATCCGGGTGCTCGCCGAATCCGGCCAGGAAGCAGTGGGCTCCATGGGCGATGACACCCCGTTTCCGGTGCTGTCGCTGCTACAGCGATCCCTGTACGACTATTTCCGGCAACAGTTCGCCCAGGTCACCAATCCGCCGATTGATCCGTTGCGGGAACAGATCGTCATGTCCCTGGAGACCTGCCTGGGGCGGGAAAAAAACGTGTTCGAAGAGACGCCGGAACACGCCGACCGGCTGCTGGTGGATTCACCGGTGCTGTCCTCCGGCAAGTTCAAGCGGCTGCTGGCCCTGGATGACCCCGATTACGCCCGTGAGCACCTGGACCTCAACTACCCGCGAGAAACCGGTCTGCGCTCCGCCATCGAAGACATCTGTTCGCGCGCCGCCCAGGCGGTACGCGATGGCAAGACCCTGATCGTGCTTTCCGACCGTGCGCTGTCCCCGGATCGCTACCCGGTACACGCCCTGCTGGCAACCGGGGCGGTGCATCACCACCTCATCGAAGTGGGGTTACGCTGCGATGCCAACCTGATCGTCGAGACCGGCAGCGCCCGCGACCCCCATCACTTTGCGGCCCTGATCGGTTACGGCGCTACCGCCGTGTATCCCTACCTGGCCTATAACTGCGTGTGCGACCTCAAGCGAACCGGTGAAATCGGTGCCGTGGATGCAGACGTTCTGCTGGCCAACTACCGGCGTGGAATCAACAAGGGTCTGTACAAGATCATCTCCAAAATGGGGATTTCCACCATCGCCAGCTACCGCGGTGCGCAGTTGTTCGAGTCCGTAGGGCTGCACGACGAAGTGGTGGACCTTTGTTTCCGAGGTACCACCAATCGCATACAGGGCGCGGGTTTTGACGAACTCCAAAGCGATGCGCTGGACCTTGCGCGGGACGCGTTCCTCGCCCGCAAGGGCATCAGCCAGGGCGGCTTACTGAAGTACGTCCACGGTGGCGAGTATCACGCTTTCCATCCGGAAATCGTGCATACCGTGCACCAGGCGGTTCGCAGCGGCGATTACAGCGCCTACCAGCGTTTTGCACGCCTGGTGGACGAGCGCCCGGTGACGGTGCTGCGCGACCTGCTGAAACCTCGCGAAGCTGCGCAGCCACTGGAGCTGGAAGAAGTCGAGCCCGCGGAGGACATTCTGCGGCGTTTCGATACCGCGGGTATGTCCCTGGGGGCGTTGTCCCCGGAAGCCCACGAGGCACTGGCCATGGCCATGAACCGCCTGGGAGGACGTTCCAACTCCGGCGAAGGCGGGGAAGATCCGCGGCGCTACGGCACCGAACGGACTTCAAAAATCAAGCAGGTGGCTTCGGGCCGTTTCGGCGTCACCCCCGCCTACCTGCGTTCCGCGGAGGTTTTGCAGATCAAGATTGCCCAGGGGGCCAAGCCCGGGGAAGGCGGCCAGTTGCCCGGCCACAAAGTCAGCGGGTTGATCGCACAGCTGCGCTACTCCCGTCCCGGGGTGTCGCTGATCTCACCACCGCCGCACCATGACATTTACTCTATCGAGGATCTCGCACAGCTGATCTTCGATCTCAAGCAGTGCAACCCGAAGGCGCTGGTGTCCGTAAAGCTGGTGGCGGAGGCAGGGGTGGGCACCGTCGCGGCCGGCGTGGCCAAGGCGTACGCGGACCTGATTACCATCTCTGGCTACGATGGCGGTACCGGCGCAAGCCCGTTGACCTCGGTTCGCTACGCCGGATCTCCCTGGGAACTGGGCCTTTCCGAAACCCACCAGGCACTGCGTGCCAACGATCTGCGTGACAAGGTGCGCCTGCAGACCGACGGTGGCCTCAAGACCGGCCTGGATGTGATCAAGGCCGCCATCCTCGGCGCCGAAAGTTTCGGCTTCGGCACCGTGCCCATGGTGGCCCTGGGCTGCAAGTACCTGCGCATCTGCCACCTGAACAACTGCGCCACCGGGGTGGCCACCCAGAACGAGGTGCTGCGGGACAAACATTTCATCGGCGCACCGGAAATGGTCATCAACTATTTTCGTTTCGTCGCGCGGGACGTTCGCGAGCGACTTGCACGCCTGGGCGTACGCCGCCTGGCGGACCTGATTGGCCGCACCGACTTGCTCGAAATCGCCGAGGGCAATACACCGAAGCAGCGTCGTCTGGACCTGGCGCCATTGTTGTCGGACGCCGGGGTGCCGGCGGACAAGCCCCAGTTTTGTGTGGAGCCCCACAACCAGCCTTTTGACCGAGGGGAACTGGCGGAACGGATGGTGGCCGACGCCCTGCCAGCCATCGAGGCGTGCAGCGGCGGTTCCTTCCACTACAAGGTGCGAAATTACAATCGTTCCATCGGCGCCCGGCTCTCCGGCGAAATCGCCGCGCGTCATGGTGACCACGGCATGACGGACAACCCGATCGAAGTCCATCTCGAAGGCACGGCCGGGCAGAGCTTTGGAGTATGGAATGCCGGCGGCCTGCACCTGCGGCTGCGCGGCGATGCCAACGACTACGTGGGCAAGGGCATGGCCGGCGGCCGTATCGTGATTGCTCCGCCGGAAGGCAGCAGCTTTGAAAGCCAACGCACGACCATTATCGGCAACACCTGCCTGTATGGCGCTACCGGCGGCCGGCTGTATGCCGCTGGCACCGCCGGCGAACGCTTCGCGGTGCGCAACTCCGGGGCCACCGCGGTGGTGGAGGGTGTCGGCGATCATGGCTGCGAATACATGACGGGCGGCGTGGTGGCGGTGCTTGGCGAAGCGGGACTGAATTTCGGCGCTGGCATGACCGGCGGCTTCGCGTACGTGCTGGACGCGGAGCGCGGATTTCAGGACCGCTACAACCACGAGCTCATTGATATTCACCGGCTGGTGCCCGAACGCATGGAGGCCCAGCGCAACTACCTGCGGCGGCTACTGCTGGATTTTGCCGACGAAACCGGAAGCGCCTGGGGCCGCCAGTTGCTGGATGATTTCAACGACGTGCTGGGCCTGTTCTGGCTGGTCAAGCCCCGGGCTGCCGACCTGGAAACCCTGCTGGACACGCTGCGGGAGGCCGCATGAGCAAGGGGGTATTCCAGTTCCTGGAGGTGCCGCGCCAGGATCCCAACAAGACCCCGGCGGACGTGCGCCGGCGGGTATTCCGGGAAATCTATGGCCAGTATGACCGCGAGCACGCCTCCGCCCAGAGCGCCCGTTGCCTGCATTGCGGCAACCCCTATTGCGAGTGGAAATGCCCGGTACACAATTACATTCCCAACTGGCTCAAGCTGGTCGCGGAGGGCAACCTGTTCGAGGCGGCGGAACTGTCGCACCAGACCAATTCGCTGCCGGAGATTTGCGGACGGGTGTGTCCCCAGGACCGGCTGTGCGAGGGGGCCTGCACACTGAACGACGGTTTCGGCGCGGTGACCATCGGCGCCGTCGAAAAATACATCACCGATACCGCCCTGGCGGCTGGCTGGCGCCCCAACATGGACGAGGTCAGGGCCACCGGTAAACGAGTCGCGATTGTTGGTGCCGGGCCAGCGGGCCTGGGTTGCGCCGACGTGCTGGTGCGCAATGGCGTGCAGCCGGTGGTGTTTGATCGCCAGCGGGAGATCGGCGGTCTGCTCACCTTCGGTATCCCGCCGTTCAAGCTGGAAAAGGAAGTCGTTGCTCGTCGCCGGGAGGTACTCGAGGAAATGGGTGTGCAATTTATCCTCGAAACCGAGATCGGCGTGGACATTCCATTTTCGCGGGTGCGTGAAGATTTCGATGCGGTGTTCCTGGGCATGGGCACCTATACCGCGATGAAAGGCGGCTTTCCCGGCGAGGATTTGCCCGGCGTACACGAAGCACTTCCCTATCTCATCGCCAACGTGGACACGGTGCTCGGCGCCCAGCAACACAATCCCCTCAACATGAACGGCGAGCGGGTGGTGGTGCTGGGGGGCGGCGACACCGCCATGGATTGCAACCGCACCGCGATCCGCCAGGGCGCAGCCTCCGTCAGCTGTTGCTACCGGCGGGACGAGGAAAACATGCCCGGTTCCCGCCGCGAAGTGGCGAACGCCAAGGAAGAGGGGGTGCAATTTCTTTTTCACCGCCAGCCCTTGCAGATTGTCGGCGATGAAAAGGTGCTTGGCGTGCGCGTGGCTACCACACAACTCGGGGAAGCGGATGAGCGTGGCCGGCGCCGCCCGGAAATCGTCACCGGCAGCGAGGAGATCATCCCCGCGGACCGGGTCATCATTGCCTTCGGGTTTCGGCCCAGCCCGGCCCCCTGGTTTGCCGAGCAGGGCATCGGCCTCGACGATCGGGACCGGGTGCTGGTGTTCAGCGAAAAATGCGCTTTCCAGACCACCGCACCCGGGGTGTTCGCCGGCGGCGATATGGTGCGCGGCTCCGACCTGGTGGTCACGGCCGTCTTCGAGGGCCGCGAGGCGGCGCTCGGTATCCTGGATTACCTGGGAGTTTGACGGTGCGGCGCTATGGGGTAACGTGCAGGCCATGAAGCCCGCGGACGCCGGCCGGACGCCGGCAACCCTCGACAACGATCGCCTGCTCAGGGCTCTGCTGCGGGAGCCCGTGGACCGCACGCCGGTGTGGCTCATGCGCCAGGCCGGTCGGTACCTGCCGGAGTACCGCGCGGTGCGCGAACAGGCCGGGGATTTCATGAGCCTGTGCCGGACCCCGGAACTGGCCTGCGAAGTGAGCCTGCAACCGCTGCGACGCTTTCCGCTGGACGCGGTGATCCTGTTCTCCGACATTCTCACCATCCCCGACGCCATGGGCCTGGGCCTGCACTTCAGCGCCGGGGAAGGGCCTCGCTTTGAACGGCCGCTGCGTACCGCGGCGGATATTAACCGTCTTCCGCTACCGGACCCGGAGAAGGAGCTGCGCTATGTCATGGACGCGGTGCGGGTCATTCGGCGGGAGCTCGCCGGGAGCGTGCCGCTGATCGGATTTTCCGGCAGTCCCTGGACCCTGGCCACGTACATGGTTGAGGGTGGCAGCACCAAGGAGTTTTCCCGGGTAAAACGGATGCTTTTCGGGGAGCCGGCACTGCTGCATCGCCTGCTGGAGATTCTCTCCGACGCGGTGACCCACTATCTGAATGCGCAGGTGGCGGCGGGCGCCCAGGCACTGATGATCTTCGATACCTGGGGTGGAGTCCTGACGCCGCGGGATTACCTCGAATTTTCCCTCGCCTACATGCAGCGTATCGTGGAAGGGCTGCCACGCCAGGCGGATGGTCGCCGGGTTCCGGTGGTGCTGTTCACCAAGAACGGAGGCCAGTGGCTGGAATCCATGGCGCAGACCGGCTGCGACGCGCTGGGGGTGGACTGGACCACGGACCTGGGTGACGCCCGCGCCCGGGTTGGCGATCGCGTCGCCCTGCAGGGAAACATGGACCCATCGGTACTGTATGCCGGGCCGCAGCGAATCCGCGAGGAGGTCGCCACCATCTTTGCTTCCTTCGGCGCTGGCAGTGGGCACGTCTTCAACCTCGGCCACGGCATTCACCAGCACGTGGACCCGGAAAAAGTCGCCGTCTTTGTGGATGCCGTGCACGAGCAGAGTGTTGCCCTGCACACCTGATCGCGGGTTGCCCGGGGCGGCGCTCGCGGTGCTGCTGGCGCTGGCCAGTGCCCCATCGGGCGCCGAAACCATCATCGATGCGGTCCGTTTCCAGGGCAACCAGCGCACCGACGAAGATACGCTGTTGCGGGAGATGCATATACGTGTCGGTGCGATAGCAAGCGAACAGGACATCGAGCGCTCCCGCCAGGCGATAATGGATCTGGGCCTGTTTCGTTCGGTCACCGCGCGCACGGTACGCGAAGCACAAGCTACGGTGCTGGTGGTCGGGGTGGAAGAAAAGCGCTACCTGATCGTGCTGCCCACGCTTTCCCGCAATGCCGATGGTGACTATCGCTGGGGAGCACGCGGGCGCCTGGAAAATCTCTGGGGCCGTAACCATCGGCTTTCCGTCTCGGCGAGTGCGGAACGCAAGCACGACGCGGAGGTGGAACGCAAGGAATCGCTGAACCTGGACTACCGCTGGCCACGAATTCGCAACGGACCCTGGACGATCTCCACCGTGCTGGACGTTTCCCGGGCCGAGCTCGACGCCCGGCAATCCCGGGGGAACGGACGCTATGGCCGGGAGCTCACGAAATTTACCGTCGATTTTTCCCGCTGGCTGCGCAGGGACGGCCCCAGCGCCGGCTGGCAATTGCACACCGGCCTGAAGTGGTCGCAGCGGGACTATCATTTTCGCTCCGGCACCCCGGATCTTTTCGAAGATGGGGCACTTACTGCCCTGCGTGCCGGCGTCAGCCTGTACGACGTGCGGGACCACCTGTATAGCCGTTCCGGGCGCGAGTTCAGCTATCGGCTGGAAATCGCGGAACACGCGTTTGGTGGAGATATCAATTATACCCACCAGGTCCTCGAGTCCCTCTGGCTGCACCCGCTATCCTTCCGCCCGCATTCCAACCTCAACCTGCGCCTGGCCGCCGGAGGGGCCTCCCGGGACCTGTTCGGCGAGGAATTCTTCGAACTCGGCGGCGCCAGCTCCCTGCGCGGCTACAGCCGCAACGATGTAAAGGGAAACGCCATGCTGCTGGCCAGCGCGGAGTTCCTCACCCCGATCCGCCGCAGCAATCCGGCGCTGCGGGCCGTCGCATTTCTGGACGCGGGCAACGCCTGGGCCGAGTGGCGGGACATGGACCTGGGTGACTTGCAGGTGGGTATTGGTATTGGCCTGCGCTGGGTGCTGCGCAGTTTCGTGCACTTCCAGTTGCGACTGGATATGGCGTATGCCATGAACAACGGCGACACACGATTTTATGCGGGCGCAGGCAATTCATTCTAGTCTGCTTGCGGTATTGCTCGTGACAGCCACGATCGCGGTCGCCGGGCCACCGCCGCTGGTGGATACCCATTTGCACTTCAACTGGGATCAGGCGGGAGAGACGAGCGTGGGCGAGGCCATCGCGATTCTTGACCGGAACCACGTGGTCCAGGGAGTGGTTTCCAGCACTCCGCCGGAGATGGCGCTGGAACTGAGCGAAGCCGCCCCGGGCCGACTGATCGCGTTTTTCATGCCCTACCTGAATCCTTCGTTCCGGCGCGAGTGGTTCCGGCACCCGGAGGTAGTCACCGCCGCGCGCGAGGCCCTCGCCAGTGGGCGGTTCCGTGGTCTTGGCGAGTTGCACCTGGTGGCGGGGTTTTCCCCATCACCGGCGAAACCGCACCCGGTCGTGGATGGCCTGATGGCGCTGGCGGCGGAGTTCGATGTGCCCTTCATCATCCACACCGAGGCCTCCAGCCACCGCTATTTTGAGCCCCTGTGCCGCCGGCATCCCCAGGTGCGAATCCAGTGGGCGCATGCGGGCGGAATCCTGCCACCGCAGGACGTAACCGCATTGCTCGAGGCCTGCCCCAATGTCTGGGCGGAGTTTGCCGCCCGCGATAACGATCGCTATATCGAGAATCCGATCGTGGACGAGGCCGGCCGCCTGCTGCCCGCCTGGCGCGCGTTGATGGAGCGCTTTCCGGAACGCATCCTTAGCGGTTCGGACCCGGTGTGGCCGGTGGACGGACTGAACAACTGGGACCAACCGAACACCGGCTGGCAACAGATGGATCGCTGGTACGCCTTCCACCGTCGCTGGCTCAAGGACCTGGACCCCGCCCTGTCGCGGCGGATTCGCATCGAGAATCCACGCGCCCTGTACCGCTTGCCCGGCACTGCAGAGACAGACAGGATCGGTCCATGAACTGGCTGGTTACCCCCGGCGATCGTCGCGTTCCGATGTTGTTGCTGGCAGCCTACATCCCGCTATGGATCTGGTCGGCCATCGAGCCCTTTGGCCGGGACATCTGGATCGCGGAAATCGTGCCCATGCTGATCATTATCGCGGGTCTTGCCCTGATCCGGCGCTGGCATGAATTTTCACCGCTGGCATGGATGCTGATGGGCTTTCTCATCGTCATCCACACGATCGGAGCGCACTATACTTTTGAGCTCACACCATTCGGCTGGATAACACGACTGTTCGATTTTGAGCGCAACCACTACGACCGCATGGGCCATTTCACGGTGGGTTTTTACGCCTACGCGGTGGCGGAAATGCTGCTGTTTCGCGAACAAATCCGTCGCGGCTGGGTTTTGTGGCTGTTCCCGGTATGCGCGGTATTGGCGATCGCCGCCCTGTATGAAGTGGCCGAATGGTGGTTCGCCATCGCGGCCGACAAACTGGCGGGAATTGCGGTACTGGGGTCCCAGGGCGATATCTGGGACGCTCAAAAGGACATGCTCTCCGACGGGCTGGGCGCGGTGACGGCCACCGTGCTGTTCGCAATCGTGCATCGCAGATGAACCCCGCCGCCCTGTTGCGCCGGCTGATCCGGGAACCTGCCATTCGCGCCCGCGCTGTGAATCTTCCGCGCCAGGTGCACGGGCTGGCTTCGGAAATGGGAATCCCGGTCCGGCGCTTGTGGCTGGACCTGTACGCCACCGTGCGCGCCGAGGGACTGGTGCATCCGGATGAGTGCCTGATGCTGATGCGGTTCGCCGCGCAGAGTACCGGCCCGATCGTGGAGATCGGCAGCTACCGGGGCCGGTCCACCATCGCGCTGGCACGGGGCTCCCGGCATGGCGCGGGCAACCTGGTATTCGCAATCGACCCGCATGCCGCGTTTACCGGTGTACTGGGAAAGACCTTCGGTCCGGCGGACCGGGTCGCGTTTATGCGCAATCTGCTGCGGGCGAAGGTGGCTGAGCAGGTCAGCCTGGTAAACCTGGATTCCCGCGCGGCAGCGCGCGGCTGGGATGCGTCTATCGGCCTGTTGTTCATCGATGGCGATCATGCCTACCCGCGGGTGCGCGCGGATTTTGATGCCTGGTCGCCCTTTCTCACGGAGCAGTCGATGGTTTGCCTCGACGACAGCACGGTACCCGGAGTCGGCCCGGAACAACTGGTGGACGAATTGCTGGAATCCGGCTGGCGGGAACTGCAGCGAACCGGCAAGATCACGGCGCTGCAACCCGCCGCGGCTTGAATCCGGCCGCAGCGCCCCCACCTTGGCTGCTGTGAGCGAAGCCACCCACATTGTCTGTCCCGCCTGCGACGCCGTGAACCGCGTTCCGGGGCAGCGCCTGGCGGACGGGCCGCGCTGCGGAAAGTGCCGCGAACCGCTGTTCCTCGGCGTGCCGCTGGAACTCAACGCGGCGCGCTTCGACCGGCACGCGGGGAAGTCCGGCTTGCCGCTGGTGGTGGATTTCTGGGCGCCCTGGTGCGGCCCCTGCCGGATGATGGCGCCGGCCTTTGCCCAGGCCGCCGCGGAACTGGAACCGCGGCTGCGACTGGCAAAGGTCAACACCGAGCAAGAGCAGTCGCTGGCGGCCCGCTTCGGTATCCGCAGCATTCCGACCCTGGCGGTATTTCAGGACGGGCGTGAACTGGCCCGGCAGGCGGGCGCGATGGATTCTGCCGGGATCAAACGCTGGCTAGCGAAGGTAGTCAACCTCGCCTGAGGCGTGACGGCCCGGGTCCGGGGTTTTGGGTCGGAGGCTCGTCGGCAACCGGGAATTCCGGCCGCAACGACGAATTACTGCACAAGCCGCGTTTGGTATTCTAACAGGCGCGCATCCAGACCCGTTTGCCGATGCGCAGGGATCTGCGCAAACGATGGTACCAGCAGTTCTAAAACGCATATGGTCGACACCGGAGTGCCTGATGGCTTTGTATTCCGGTTCCAGCGCGGAGTTTGCGCTCAATCCGGTGTGCGAATGGCTGTTTTTCACGGGCAAGCTACCGGCCGACCCGGTGGGCCGCTTTTTCACCACCACCCGCTACATGAAAGAACTTTTGCTGGCCCCCGATGACGAACAGCACATTCAGGCCTGCCAGGCCGTGCGCCACGTCCACAGCCGACTGGAAGAACAACGCGGAAAGCGCCTGCCGGACGCATCCTATCGCGACGTACTATTCATGGGCCTGACGTACTCTCTACGGGCGCATCGCATTGTCTTTGGCCACAAGGTAGAGCCGCAGGAAATCGATGGCATCATGGCCTGCTACGCAAACATGGCCAGGCACATGCAGATACCGGATTTTCCTGGAGACTATGAAGAGCTCAAGGTGATGCGCCGGCAGCGACTGGCCCGGTTCCGTTTCACGGAAAACACTCAACGATTACTCGATTCCTACCGGCGCGCGCTGGGTCCAACGGGGTACCTGATGCTGCGTTCCGTATGGGGGGCAGTGCTGGAAAAACAACTGCTCGACCTGCTGGACCTGCGCCCCAACGCGCTGTCGTGGATGTTCCGTCACTGGTACGCACCCGTGTATCGCAGCGGTATGGATCGTTGGCTGGTACCCCCCCGGGTGCGCCAGGTGCGCAATCGCCTGACCCACTACCTGGCGGAACCGCTGCGCTAGTCTGGCGGCGCCGGCCACCAGGGCTTGCCTGCTTTACCCTCAGCCATCCTGCAACAGCCTGCGCAGGTCAATCACGGCGGCGTTGGCGCGAGACACGTAGTTGGCCATGATCAGTGAGTAGTTGGTCACCAATCCGAATCCATCTCCGTTCAGCACCATCGGGCTCCACACAATACGCTGGGTGGCATCCAGTTCCCGAATGATCTGGCGCACACTGATCAGGGCATTCTTTTTCACCAGGATGGGACCAAAATCCACTTCCACCGCACGCAGCAGATGTCGCAACGCCCAGGTGGTGCCGCGCGCTTCGTAGAACACGTCATCGATTTCCATCCACGGAGTTTTCACCATCACGTCGCCGGCCCCCGTGGTGGCCTGGGTGGCGGCGGAATCCCCGGCCAGGTCGGTATTCACCCGAACCTGGCCGATGCTCGCGGACAACCGCTGGGAAAGCCCGCCGAGGCGTTTTTCCACCACCGACAGCCAGTCCTGCAGGTTGTCGGCCCGTGCGTAGAACTGGGCGTCACCGTCCGTGGCTTGCGACAGGCGCTTCAGGTAGCGATGCAATGCGGCGATGCCGCGGGCGTACTCCCGCTCGCTCGGAGGCCATAACCAGGAATCGTTACGGAAATTGAACAATGGCTCCCCTTCCGCCAGATCCTTGTCCTCCAGGGACTGAGTCTGTGAACGGCTCATGTCGTTGCGCATGGATTTGGCCATGTCCCGCAGCTGCACCAGCACGCCGAACTCCCAGTTGGGAATATCATCCATGAAAATACCCGGGGGGCTAACGTCGTTACTGAGATAGCCGCCGGGTTTTTCCAGCAGCGTATCCGCGATACGGATCAGCGCCGCGGTGGTCGTAGTGCCGGTGACCACGTTGCTCTGCTCGCCACCGGCGTAGGCCCGGGCGTTCTCGCCCACGTCGAACAGTTCCGGTTCGTTGTTCCAGTACAGGAACAATACAAACACCACCAGCACCAGCGTGAACACCACCACGCCACTGCCCCACAGAATGCCCTTTTCACGCCAGTTACGTGGGTGATACAGCATCACCAGAGCGCGTCCCTGACGTCCCAGCCAGGCGCCGACGCGGTTAAACCAGTTCATGAGTGCGAATGTACTCCTTCAGTTGTTGTTGCAGTTCCGGGCGCAGCCCCAGCGCGAACAGGCTCTCGGCCAGCACAAACAGGGGCGCCATGAAAATTTGCCAGAAGCTGTCCAGCAGCGCCGGACGGCGGCCCTCGAAAACGTGACCCAGTAGCTGGACCGCCCAGCCAATTACGAAACAGCTACCGAACCACCACCAGAATGCGGCGCTAGTGGCCTCCACCGCCACGACTTCCGCAAGCCACAGCAAGGGCAGCATGGTGATCACGGTCAGCGTGGCAAGCATGGCGTCCAGGCGCAGATAGGCCAACGCCAGCGCCAGCAGCACGACCTGGGCGAGAGACAGATTCCAGCCAGCCAGTGACCAGCGCAGACCGGCCCCCAGCAACAACAAGGAAAAAGTGATCAGCGGCACGCCGAAAAAGTGGCTTAGCTGGTTCCGCGAATCCTGGTGACGTGCGGCATACCGGGCCAGGGGTGGGATCAGCGGCTGCATGGAATCAATGTGCGGGACCGGACTCTGTAAAGGTTGCTTCGCGCTGCGTATCTTACACCCTGGCCGCCGGGTCCCGGGCCAGGGGCGGGATTGGTGGTCTTTCGGGACCATTTTACGCCCTCGCGGCAATCGCCGGAGTTGATATAGTTGCCCGCCCATGGACAGCCATCTACTCACTGCCGAACTGGTTGTCGGCGCCTGCCCGCGCTCGCCTGCCGACATCAACTGGCTCCGAGGCCGCGGCATCCGCGCCGTACTGTGCCTGCAGACCGATTCCGATTTCCACCGTCTGGGCATCGACTGGCCGGAACTGGAAACCGCGTACGCCGGAAACGGACTGGTCGTGGAGCGCGCCCCGATCACTGATTTCGATGCCACCGAACTGCGCGCCCGGTTGCCCGCCGCCGCATCCCGCCTGGACGCCCTGGTCAAACACCACGATCGCGTCTACGTACATTGCACCCAGGGCATCGAGCGGGCACCGACCGTATGCGTTGCCTACCTGGCCTGGCACCGGGGACAGCCGCTTCGGGATGCGTGGACCCTGGTCCGGGCCGCGCGAAACTGCGCGCCCAACTTCGAGGCTCTGTGGCTTTGTGACCGGCAACGCCGAAAGGAGGAGCCGTGAGTCGCGACCCCGCGGCCCGGGTAACGGCCAGCTACCTGGGTATCGTGCTGATCTGGTCTACCACCCCACTGGCGATCCAGTGGAGCACGCAGGGTCCCGGTTTCCTGTTCGGGGTGAGCGCCCGCATGACCCTGGGGGCCGTGCTGTGCCTGTTGGTTGCCACCCTGCTGCGTATCCGCCTGCCCTGGGACCTCGGCGCGCGCCGCACCTACGTGATCGCGGGTTGCTCCATCTACGCGGCCATGAGCCTGACCTACTGGGGCGCCCAGTTCGTGCCATCCGGGCTGATCGCCGTGATGTTTGGCATCAATCCGTTTTTTGTCAGCCTGTTTGCATTCTGGCTCCTCGGCGAGCGGTTGTTGCCGGTGCAGCTGCTGGGAATCGCGCTGGGACTGGGGGGGCTGATGCTGATCTTTGGCTCGGACCTGGTGCTGGGGCTCGGTGGTGGGGTTGGATTGCTGGCGCTGCTTGCCGCGGTGACCGTGCATTCCCTGAGCATCGTGCTGATCAAGCGGGTCGGAAGTCACCTGCCGGCACTGGCGGCGAACACCGGCAGCCTGGCGCTGGCGGTGGTGCTGTTCGCTGTCACCTGGCTGCTGGGGGACACCGGATGGCCACAGGAGATTCCATCCCGTGCGGGCTGGTCTATCCTCTATCTGGCGGTGATTGGCACCTTGATCGGGTTCAACCTGTTCTATTTCGTGCTCAAACACGTGAGCGCCGGGAGTATTTCGCTGATTACGCTTATCACACCGGTTTCCGCCCTGTTGCTGGGAAGCTGGCTCAACCAGGAAACCATCAGCCTTACGATCTGGGGCGGCACCGCCCTGGTACTCAGTGGCCTGGCGCTGCATCGCTATGCCTGGCGGTGGTCACGGGTCGAGCCCGCACCGTAGCGCAGGGGACCAGCGCATGCTGAAAGCGGGGTATCGCTTGCGGGAAATCGATGCCGGCCGGGCGTTTGCCCTGTTGGTGGTGGTTCACGTGGCGCTGTGGACGCTGGTGCCGAGCCTCGCCTATCACGCGGTACCCAAGGACACCCTGGAGGCCATTGCCTGGGGGCGGTTGTGGGAATTTGGCTACGACAAGCATCCCCCGCTGGCGGCCTGGTTGGCGGCGGCGTTCAGTGACGCCTTTGGGGCGGTGGGCTGGCCCACGTTCCTCGCCTCCCAGCTAGCGGTGGCGTTGTGCTTCTGGGCGATATGGTCACTGGCACGGTCGATGCTGGACCCGTGGCGGGCGCTGGCGGCGGTAGCGCTGCTGGAGGGAATCCACTACTACAACGTCTCCTCCCAGATCTTCAATCCCAATGTCGTGATGCTGGCGACCTGGGCGATGCTGAGCTGGACCAGCTACCGAGCTATTCGCAACCCGACGCTGGCGAACTGGGCCCACGCGGGAGTGTGGGCGGGACTGGCGCTGCTGACCAAGTACCAGAGCGTGGTGCTATTCGCCACACTGGGCGCAGTGATGCTGAGTACCCGCGAAGGCCGCCGGGCGCTGGCCACGCGGTGGCCCTGGCTGGGGCTGGCGGTGGCCGCGCTGGTGGTGACGCCGAATCTCGCCTGGCTCGCGGATCACGGATTCGGGCCCATGCAGCACGCCGCCAAGCAGCTCGACCTGGAGGCCGCGGAGCCCGGCTCCAGTGCTGGGCTGGTCAAGGCGCTCGGCTTTCTTGGAAAACAGGCGGCTTCCGTTCTGCCGGCGTTGCTACTGGCCCTGTGGCTTCCCCTGCGCCTGTGGGGGCGGCCGGTCTTCGACCGCCGCAACTTCGACCACGTGTTCGTACTCGCCCTCACCCTGGGTCCGCTGATGCTGACCCTGTTGATGGCGATCGTCGCCAATACCGACCTGGTCTCCCGCTGGGGGTTCCCCTACTTCTCCCTGCTGGGCGTGGCGCTGCTATTGTTTTTCACCCGCCCGCTGGAAAGCCGCCAGCTCCGGACTCTGATTGCCAGCATCGCGGTACTCACGGTGCTGCTGTCCAGCGGGTTGCTGTGGGCAGTACGGGCCCATCCCAGTCCACCCTACCGCAGCCTGTTTCCCTACCGTCCGATCGCCGAACATATCGAGTCTGGGTGGAAACAGCGTTACCACACGCAGATTCCCTATGTCGCCGGGGCGCGCTGGCTGATCCTGGGCGCCAGCGCCTACTCCGACGAGCACCCGGTTCCCTATGTGAGCTGGAGCCCGGTCAAGAGCCCCTGGATGAGCGAGGCGGAACTGCAGGCCGCCGGTGGCGTCTTTATCCACCATCTCAAGGACCCGCAAGCGGATGCGGAGTTACTGCAGCGGTTGCGGGCGCGCTATCCGCAGCTCACGCAGGAACAGACGGTTTCCTTCCCCTATCTGAATGACGCCCCGGTCCCGGCGGCGCAGATCTGGATCGCCTACCTGCCGCCGCGGGCGCCAGGCGACTGACCCGCGGCTTCAGGCGCGGGGGCTGATCCGATAGCGGCCGAGCAGGTCGTTCCAGCGAATACGGAAGATGTCCGCGTAGGCAGTCACGCTGGCGCCCAGTGTCACCTTGCCACCGGGGTAGTACTGCCAGTCCACCGCCACTTCGCCAATGCTAAGCCCGGCTTTTCTTGCGCTGAACAGGTTCTCCACATCATAGGAAAAACCCTCGAGGCGTTGCAGGGGAAACACCACGCCGGCCGCCCGCGCGCTGTACAGCTTGAACCCGCACTGGGTGTCTTCGATACCCCGTATCACCGCCAGCTTCACCGTCCAGTTGAATACCCGGCCAAGCACATGCCGTGCCCACGGTTCCCCCATCCGGCGCGCACCCGCGGACTCCCGGGAGCCAACCGAAATATCAAACGCCGGCGTACCCTCGGCTCCGAAGAACCGGGGCAGGTTATCCGGCGGCATGGACAAATCGGCATCGCAGAGGAATCGCCACGCACCGAGCGCGTCCAGCATCCCGCGGCGCACCGCCGCACCCTTGCCGCCGTGGGCCGCCCGGATCAGCCGGATGCGGGAATCGTCCCGCGCATGCCCTTCAACCAGCAGCGCCGTGCGATCGCGGCTGCCATCGTCCACCACAACGATCTCCCAGGAATCGCTGAAGCCCGGAAGGAACTCTCGCAGCCGCTCCAGGGAGCCGCCAATGCGCTCCTCTTCGTTGAACGCGGGGATGACGATGGAAAGAAACGGGGTGTCCACGCCGGTAATGACCTCAGGCTGCGCTGCGTATCCCACCGGGCCGGGACCGGTGTGGCTATCCGCCGCAACTGTACCGTAGCGGTGAGCAGATGGCACCGCGGCCGCCCGCGAAATGGAGGCGGCTACCATGGTCGGTGTTTTATACTCGCGTTCCTTTCGTCGCCGCGGGGAGTCCCCCATGCACGTCACCATGATCCATCTGCATATCAAACCGGAATACATCGACGACTTCCTGCAGGCGATCCGCCTCAACCACGAGGGCTCAGTGCGTGAGCCCGGCAACCTGCGCTTCGACGTGCTGCAACTCGCGGAAGAACCGGAACGATTTCTGGTCTACGAGATCTTCCGCGACGAGGCAGCGGCGCGGGCACACAAGGAGAGCGAGCATTTTCGCGCCTGGAAAGAAAAGTCCGGGAACTGGATGGCCAGCCCTCGCGTCGCCGTGCCCTGCGAGGGTCTTTTTATCGGGCACTGACCGGACCTGGCGGGGCTGGACAAAACCTCCAGTCGGCGACAGCATATCGCAATGAGTAAACAACAATCTTCCGTTGAACGCGGAGTTCTCCAGTTGATTCCCGCCATGGAAATTTCCGAGGGCGCGGGCGTCACGGTACATCGCACCATCGGCACACCGGCGCGGCGCAATCTGGATCCCTTCCTGATGCTGGACCATTTCGGCAGCGACAATCCGAATGAATACATTGCCGGTTTTCCGGCTCACCCCCACCGGGGCTTTATCACGTTGACGTACATGCTCGACGGCCACATGCGGCACGAAGACAGCATGGGTAACCGGGGTGACCTGGGACCCGGTGGCGTGCAGTGGATGAAAGCCGCCAGCGGCGTGATCCACTCGGAGATGCCGCGGCAGTCCGAAGGGCTGATGCGGGGCTTCCAGTTGTGGATCAACCTGCCGGCCAGCGAAAAGTTAAGCGATCCCGCCTACCAGGAATTTTCGGCCGGGGCGGTTCCCCGGGTCGCCGCGGACAGCACCGTCGTACGCGTCCTATGTGGCGAGTATGCGGGACAACGCGGACCCATCGAGGACCCGCACACCGATGTCAGCTACCTGGACGTGGAACTGGCCGCCGGCGACAGCTTCCGTCACCAGCTACCGGCGGAGCACACCGCGTTCATTACTGTATTTGAAGGGGAGGCCAGCGTGGCCGAAACACCCCTCCAGCGGCACCAGCTGGCGGTACTCGCGCCCGGCGAAGGCCTGTCGGTGACCGCGGGACGGGACGGTGCGCGATTCATCCTGGTGGCGGGTAGCCCTATCGGGGAACCCATCGTGCAGTACGGCCCGTTCGTGATGAACACCCCGGAGGAAATCGAACAGGCCATGCGTGACTACCGGGACAACGAACTGGTGCAGAAAAAGGCGGCATTTCGCACGCGCTGACCCTTCCCCGACCGACTTCGGCCTTAGCCGTCCTAGCTGACACTTAGCCTGGTTGTACCGCTGCGCTTCACGGGATTTGTCCCGCAGATACCGCATGGCCTCCCGCGACTGGCTGCGCAACACGCACCATGCTCGCGTAGCGAGCGGCGTGCCGGTACCGCGGTGGAGATCCCGGTGCGATCCAGTTCACGGAAGAAGCCTTCTTTGGTCCCTTCGCGCAGCACCGCTGGGGCACGCCCGCCCATGGAGGCGCGGAAGGAGTCGTCGGCCGCACCGAAAGTGAAGCGGCAATGCACGTCAATGACCGTCATCCGCCCGGTTTGCGCCGCCCACCCTTGAGCTTTTTCTGCAGTATCTCCAGCGCCTTCCAATCCCCCGCGGCAGCCAGGCGCGCCTGCTCGCCCCAGGTGGCGGGATCGTGCATGCGGAAACGGCGTCCGGCGGCTTCCAGCACCGCCTGCAGTTTGCGCTGGCTGGCACGGGCCAGTTGCGAATAGGTCAGAATTCCCGCGTCGTTGAGCAGCGCGGCGATCTTCGGGCCTACGCCCTCGATCTTGCGCAGGTCGTCGGCCTTCGCGTGGGCGCCCGGCGCTGGGTTTCGCGACGGCTCCGGCCGGCCGCCGGCGCTCCGCAGGGCGTGGTTTTCCTGGTTGAGCTGTTCCACCTGCGCGCGCCACTCCCGCTCTCGGGCGGCGACGGAAAAGCCCGCGAGCAACCAGCCAATCCCCAGGCCGATAACGGCCGCGATCACCAGGCAGAACACGATTTCCCCGATCAGGTAGGTCATTATCAGTCCTCGCGAAAGATGCGGAATTCAATGCGGCGGTTTCGCCGGCGACCCTCGGGAGTGGTGTTGTCCGCGAGGGGCCACAGGGCGCCATGGCCGGTTGCCACCAGCCGTGCCGGTGGCACGCCGTGGGCGGTAAGGTAGTCCTTGACGTTACGGGCGCGACGCTCGCTCAGGTCCTGGTTGTAGCTGGCATCTCCCTGACTGTCGGTATGCCCGGAAATTTCCACCCGCCCCGCCGAGGCGCGCAACGGCTCCACCAGCCGGTCCAGCAGCGCCCGCCCCCGGTCCGTGAGCGCGTCGCTGTCCTGAACGAATTCAACGATGCTGCCGGCCAGCAACCGGTCCAGGTCCACCTGCAGGGCTTCTTCGGCGTTCGCCGCGGCGCGTACCGCCAGTGTGCTGTGCACCTCCCATTGCGGGTAGGCGGCGGCGATGGCGCCGCGAAGTCGTTCCTGCCCCAGTTCGCTCAACACCTTGCCGCGCAGGTCGATACGATTGTCGCGATACAGGGTATCGGTACCTTCACCACGCTGTTTCAGAATGCGAAACAGGGGATGCAGGTCGGGCCAGGGTTCCGGGTCGCCCGCGGTGTCCGCGGGCTCAAGATCCTCTACCACCACCGGGGCAGCCCGCCAGGCACGCCGCGCCTGGTAGAGAACTTCCTTCAGGTCGTCCCTGGAGGCGAAGCGGCCGGCCAGGTACAGGCGCCCGGATTGCACCCGCGCCCGCAGCAAGGACCGGGCCCGTCCCGGCGGACCCCGGGGATCCACAGTCAGCTCGTCGCGCACGCCGCGGATGCCGTTCACGGACGCCACTACCTGGTAAGCGGCGTCGCGTTCCGCCGGTTCGCGCACGCTGCCGGCGAGTACCGCCACCCGCCCCTCGCCACGCACCATCCGGTCACTGAAACCCGCCCCCAGCAAGGCAATACGGGCACGGGTCTCCAGTTGCCCCTGGATCTCTGGCGCGTGGGATCGCGCGCACACCACGACCAGCGCCACGAGCGCTACCAGCAGGACCGGTACCAGGATGCGTTGGAACATGAGCTCCCTCAACCATGCGCCAGGGCGCCGACAATCGGCTCCGGGAACGGGTGGCCCGGGCCATTTGTTTTATTGCGGTTTTCCGCGAATTGGCTTCGGCGCCGGCGGACCCGGGATTGTACCGGAACTGGCTGGTGGTTACGGGTGGCGGCCCGGGTGTGATGACCGGGGCGACCCCAAATTCCGGATCAAAGTAGCCGCTGCACGGCGGTTTCGATCTTTTTCGGGTCGGCTTCGAACACGCCGGTGGCCTGGAAGCTGAGCTCCCCGGCACGGTTGAACACCAGCGTTGTGGGAATGGCAAAGGCACCGTAGCGGGATTCCAGCAGACCGTCCTCGTCCCGCAGAAGCGGCATGCTCAGATCGCCCTGGGCAACAAGAAAGACCCGCATGGCGGCGCGCAGATCCTTGTAGTTGATGCTGATCACCGTTACTCCCTGTGCCACGTACCGCTCGTGCAGCGCCTGCATGTGCGGCACCTCGGTCCAGCACACCGGACACCAGGAGGCCCAGTAGTTCAATACCAGCACCTGTCCACGGAAGCGGCCCGTATACACCGGCTTGCCCAGCAGATCATGCCCAAGCAGCAGACCGCGCCCGCGGCGGGGCACGCGAAGCTCGCTCGGAGCTGCCGAGGCGACCTGCGGTGACGGTGGCGGCGCGAGCCCCCGCACGGCGGGCGCGGGTGTCGAAACCGCTGGCGGCGGCCGGTTTTCGATGGGCCGCTCCGGCGCCGCGCAAGCGGTGACGGCCAGCACCAGCGTGAACGGCAGGCTCCAGGTTGGATTTCGGGATTGGGTATACATGTACGTTCCGGGCAGGCACTGGATCATAATGGTTCCTGCGGTCCGGCTATCGACCCGGCGCCCAAAAAAGTTTTCTGGCCCCATGAACCGGTACGGCTCCGGGTTGGCACAAAGAAAGAAGGAAACGCTGCGCCTACAGCTCGATCAGGTGGTTCGGCAATTCGTCACGGTCGTCCGCCGGGCGCGGAAAATGGGTCGCCAGAAAGATGCCGCAGGATTCCACCGCCGCCACAAAACCTTCGCCGACCCGCCCGGCACGTACCTGGCGCACCAGTTCATCCACGATGTCCGACCAGGCCTGCGGGTCCACCCGCGTGTAGATTCCCTGGTCCGCAATGATCTCCACGTAGTGTTCCGCCACGGAGACGAAGATCAGTACGCCGGTGCGATCCCGGGTGGAGCCGATCCCCTGCACCAGGAACTGTTCCCGCGCCAGGCGCGCGGCACGCTGCCGGCAGATATGGCGAGGGATGAGTCGCATCTTCAGCGCCGGCCACTGAAACAGCGCCACCAGCAACGCGAAACTCGCCAGTTGCCAGACGTACAGGCCGCTGAAATCCGGAGAAGCGGGCGGCCAGTCGCCCGCCAGGTATTCCGCCAGCCAGGTCCCGTACCCCACCAGTCCCGGAAGCGAGAGCGAAATGACCGCCGCCCACAGCAGGGGGATGTAGCGGTAACGATCACTGGCCCGGGCGATCACCGTCACCAGTTCGCCGCTGGTACGCCGCTCTGCCGCTTCGATGGCGGCCCGCAGGCGTTCCCGGTCCTGGGCGTCGAGAAATGCCATCACCAGCCCCCGCTGGCGCCGCCGCCACCGAAAGAACCACCGCCCCCCGAAAAGCCACCGCCGGATGAAAATCCACCGCCGGAGTAGCCACTCCAGCCGCCGCCACTGCCACCCCCGCGGGTGCTGTAGATGAACCCGAGCACGATGAAGAAGAGGAACAGCACCCCCATGAACACCACGAATGTCAGCCAGATAAGGTGCCGGTCATTGTTCTTTGCCGGCGCCGGCTGGTAGGTCCCGGCGAGGGCCGCCAGGATGGCCCTGGCGCCGGCGCGGACGCCGGCCTCCAGGTCGCCATTGCGAAAATGCGGGAGTACCTGCTGCTGGATAATGGAATGGGAAAGGGCGTCCGTGAGAGTGCCCTCCAGTCCGTAGCCGACTTCGATACGCACCTTGCGTTCGTTGGGCGCTACGATGAGCAGCACACCGTTGTTGCGCTCCTTCTGGCCGATGCCCCAGTGCCGGCCCAATTCGACTCCGTAGTCGGCGATCTCGTAGCCCTGCAGGGACGACGGGATCACCACGACCACCTGGTTGGTGGTTTGCTGTTCGTGACGCTGCAGCAGCCCGCTGAGCTCACTGCGCACCGCCGGCGAAAGGACCCCGGCCGGGTCCACCACGCGACCGGAAAGCGCCGGAAATTCCGGCGCCGCCGCCAGCGGCGCCGCTGCCAGCAGCCAGGTCAGCAGCAGCGCGGAACGCGCCTTGGCTACGGTGGGTATCAGAACTTGACCTTCGGTGTCTCCTGCACCGATTCGGGCTGGGTGAAGTTCTCCTTGGGTTGTGAATCGGGATACAACCAGGATTTCCACCAGCGACCGGGAATCGTTCGCAGCTCGGTGTTGTACAGCCGGACGGCATTGATGTAGTCGCGGCGGGCCACCGAGATGCGGTTTTCGGTACCTTCCAGCTGCGACTGCAGGGTGAGGAAGTTCTGGCTGGAACGCAGTTCCGGGTAGCGCTCCACCGTCACCAGCAGCCGCGACAGCGCGCCGGACAGGGCGTCCTGGCCTTGCTGGAACTGCTGGAACGCCTCGGGGTTGGTGAGAATGTCCTTGGGCAACTGCATCTGCGATACCTTGCTGCGGGCCTCCACCACCTCGGTCAGCACCTGGCGCTCCTGTGCGGCAAAGCCCTTCACGGTTTCCACCAGGTTGGGAATCAGGTCGGCGCGGCGTTTGTACTGGTTCAGCACCTGGCTCCAGGCGGCGACCGCCTGTTCATCATAGGTGGGAATGGCGTTGACGCCACAGCCACCGAGGAACAGGCTGACGACGAGCGCCGCGGCGGTAAGGGATTTGCTGAAAATGCGCATGGACCGCTCTCCGGAATTAGAAGTACAGGGATTATAGGGCAGGACGCCGGCTCCCGGTCCGGGTATCCGCTACAGCGAAAGGTCTCCTGCCGGCGTCACCGCCATCACTTCCTCGACCGTGGTCAGGCCACTGGCGACCTTGAGCGCCCCGGACTGGCGCAGGGTCTGCATGCCCTGGCGTTGTGCGCCATTGCGGAAATGATCCAGATTGAGGTCGTCACCGATCATGCTGCGCAGATTGCTGTTGAGGACCAGCACTTCGTACAGGCCGATGCGGCCGCGGTACCCGGTATTGCGGCATTCGTCGCAGCCGCGGGCAGTGAAGTAGCGGCCGCCCTCGGCTCCCTTGGGTGGCCGCAGGCCCCGCCACTTGACCTCTTCCGGCTTGAGGGCGACCCGGCAGTGGGTACACAGGGTCCGCACCAGCCGCTGGGCCACCACCCCAAGCAGGGTGGCACGCAGCTGGTAGGCCGGCGTGCCGATCTCCAGCAGGCGGGTCACCGAGGAAGGTGCATCATTCGTGTGCAGGGTGGACAACACCAGGTGGCCGGTCAGCGAAGCCTGCACCGCCATCTCCGCGGTCTCCAGGTCGCGAATTTCCCCGACCATGATGATGTCCGGATCCTGGCGCAGCAGGTTGCGGACCCCGGTGGCGAAGTCGACGCCAATGGCCGGCTGTACCTGCATCTGGTTGAAGGCGGGCTCCACCATCTCAATCGGGTCTTCCACCGTGCAGACGTTGACCTCCGGGCGCGCCAGCTTGCGCAGGGCGGAGTACAGGGTGGTGGTCTTGCCCGAACCCGTGGGTCCCGTCACCAGCACGATGCCGTGGGGCCGGCTGAGCATGCCCTGCCAGCGGCGCGCATCCTCCGCGGACAGGCCGAGCTGGTCGAAACTGCGCTTGAGGACTTCCGGATCAAAGACCCGCATCACCAGTTTTTCACCGAAAGCGGTGGGCATGGTAGACAGGCGCAGTTCAATCTCGCTGCCTCCGGGGGCGCGGGTCTTCAGGCGCCCGTCCTGGGGACGCCGCTTCTCGACGATGTCCATGCGCCCCAGGGATTTGATGCGGCTGGTGACCGCCGCCATGACCACCGGTGGAATCTCGTTGACTGTATGTAACACCCCCTCGATGCGAAAGCGGATGCGCGCCTTGTCCCGGCGCGGTTCCAGGTGGATGTCGCTGGCGCGCTGGTCGAAAGCATATTGCAGCAGCCAGTCCACCAGGTTCACCACGTGGTGATCGTTCG
>JAJDOE010000141.1 GCA_022340345.1 Gammaproteobacteria bacterium | reverse complement strand
GAGTTGTTTGCGGCTGGCGGCCAGGCAGCTGAGCCAGCCGAGGCGGTTGCGGATTTCCGCCGCCGGGCTCGCCGGCCAAAGGCCCGGGTCCATGGCCAGCAGCCGCTGCACTGCCTGCGCCGGTGGCATTGCGGCCAGGGTCCGGTCTACGGCTGCCTGTTCGCGGGTCGAAAGTCCCGGTTTCATCACTCCGCCAGCCAGTCGCGGCGGGGCAGGAAATCCGTGTACAGGGCCGCCTCCGGCGAGTTTTCCTCCGGTCGCCAATCGTAGTGCCAGCTCACCAGGGGAGGCAGCGACATCAGGATGGACTCGGTACGTCCGCCGGACTGCAGCCCGAACAGGGTGCCCCGGTCGTAGATCAGGTTGAACTCTACGTAGCGGCCACGACGATAGAGCTGGAAGTCACGTTCCCGTTTCCCGAACGGGGTATCGCGTCGGCGCTGCACGATGGGCAGGTAGCCTTCGAGGAAGTGGTCGCCGACACTGCGCAAGAACCGGAAGCTGCGCTCGAATCCGCCGGCGTCGAGATCGTCGAAGAACAGGCCGCCGATGCCGCGGGCCTCGTTGCGGTGCTTGAGGAAAAAATACTCGTCACACCACTGCTTGTATCGCTGGTAGGCCTCCGCGCCGAGGGGCTCGCAGGCCTGGTATGCGACCCGGTGCCAGTGACGGGCGTCTTCCTCGAAGCCGTAGTAGGGTGTCAGGTCGAAGCCGCCGCCGAACCACCAGGTACGTTTTTCGCCGGTGGTGGAGAAAAAGCGCACGTTGGCGTGGGTGGTGGGCACGTAGGGGTTGCGGGGGTGGATTACCAGCGACACGCCGGTGGCCTCGAAGGGCTCGCCGGCAATGCCGGGCCGGTTGGCCGCCGCCGCGGCCGGCAGGCTCTGGCCGGTAACGTGGGAGAAGTTAACGCCCGCTTTTTCGAACAGTTCGCCTTCCAGGACCCGGCTGCGACCGCCGCCGCCAGTGTCGTGCTGCCATTCATCTTCGCGAAACCCGGTGCCACCGTTCTCCGCCGCCAGTGCGTCGCAGATGCGATCCTGCAGCCCGTGCAGGTACCCGATGACCTCGCCGGTGTGCGGCTCGCCGCTCATGTCACGGCTCCCGCGCGCACCAACTCGCCAGTGATTCCGTGGCGGATTTCGGTTGGGCGTTGCAGTCCGCCGCATCTCCCGGCCAGCACCAGGTCTACGCCGTCGCCGAATTCCCGCCGCACCTGTCCGGCGCTGCGCAGTGGTGGACGCCCGCTGCGGTTGGCGCTGGTGGAGACCAGCGGGCCCCGTGCGCTGCGGCACAGGGCGGCGGCGCCCGGGTGGGCGGTTACCCGCACCGCCAGGGTCTCAAAACGCCCGCGCAGCCAGCGGGACACCCGCCGTGGCGCCGGCAACAGCAGGGTGTGGGGCCCCGGCCACAGGTGTTGCAGCCGCTCCCGCAGCGGCGCCGGCAGTGGCTCCAGCCAGGGCAGCAGGCGGTCGATGTGATCGGCTATCAGGATCAGTCCCTTGCTCCAGGGGCGCTGTTTGAGGGCCAGCAGGCGGCGCACCGCGCGATGATCGCGGGGATCGCAACCCAGCCCGAAGCAGAATTCGCTGGGGTAGGCGATGATGCCGCCGGCTGCCAGGCAGCGGGTGGCGTGGTTCAGGTCATTGCGGGTCAAGAAGTACCTTTGAGTTCGGCCTGCAGGGCGGCGTCCTTGGCCAAAACCGCGTTGGCCTGCTCGGTGCGTTCCTCGCGGAGCCGACCCGCCAGGGCGTCATCTGCCAGGGCCAGTATCTGGGCCGCCAGGTAGCCGGCGTTTTTCGCCCCCGCCTTGCCGATCGCCACGCAGGCCACCGGCACGCCCCCGGGCATCTGCACGGTGGACAACAGGGCGTCCTGGCCGCCCAGCGGGCCGCCGTCCATGGGCACGCCGATAACCGGGCGCGTCGTGAGGCCCGCCACGGTGCCCGCCAGGTGTGCCGCCAGGCCGGCGGCCGCGATGAACACGCCACAGCCCCGTTGCTCCGCGTCGCGGACATAGTCGTGGGTCGCCTGCGGTGTACGGTGCGCCGAGGTGATGCGCACTTCGTAGGGAATCTCCAGGCGATCGAGCACGGCTAGCGTGTTTCGCATGACCGGCAGGTCCGAATCCGACCCCATCAAAACAGCAACAAATGGTTTCATCTACGCTCGCTCCCTTGCAACCGCCCGGTAACCAATGTCGGTACGGTAGTAAACATTGCGCCATCGAATCCGGTTCACCGCTTCATAGGCGCGTGACTGTGCGTGGCTTACGTCCCGCCCAAGCGCGGTAACGCACAATACCCGGCCGCCGCTGGTCACGATGGCGTCCCCCGCAAGACGGGTCCCGGCATGGAACACCTTGAGGTCCTCGCCCTGCACCGCTTCCAGGCCGGAGATGACATCACCCTGTTGGTAGTGGTCCGGATAGCCTCCGGCCGCCATGACCACGCCCAGGGACACCCGCTCGTCCCACTCGGCCTGCACGGAATCCAGTCGTCCTTCGCTGCCGGCCAGGCACAACTCCACCAGATCGGAGCGCAGGCGCAACAGGATCGGCTGGGTCTCCGGGTCGCCGAAACGGCAATTGTATTCCAATACCCGCGGCACGCCGTCCTCGCCGATCATCAGGCCGGCGTACAGAAAACCGCAATAGGGAATGCCGTCGGCGGCCAGGCCGCGCACCGTGGGCTCGATGATTTCGTGCATGATGCGTTGATGCAGGCTACTGGATATGACCGGTGCCGGCGAGTAGGCGCCCATGCCACCGGTATTCGGGCCCAGGTCGCCGTCGTCCCGGGCCTTGTGGTCCTGTGAGCTGGCCAGCGGCAGGATGTGCTCACCGTCCACCATGCAGATGAAACTGGCTTCCTCGCCCTGCAGGCATTCCTCCACCACCACCCGCGCACCGGCGGCGCCGAAGCGTCTGTCCGTCAGGCATTCGCGTACCGCGGCGATGGCCTCCTCGGTGCTGGTGGCGACCGTGACTCCCTTGCCTGCCGCCAGCCCGTCCGCCTTTACGACGATGGGTGCGCCCATGTCGCGGATAAAGGCCTCCGCGGAGGCGGTATCGGTGAACGCGCCGTAGTCGGCGGTGGGGATCCCATGGCGGGCGAGGAAGTCCTTGGTGAAGGCCTTGGATCCCTCCAGCTGCGCCGCCTCACGCCCGGGGCCGAAGCAGGTCAGGCCGGCGGCCTGGAAGCGGTCCACCACCCCGGCCACCAGCGGCGCCTCCGGTCCGACGATGGTCAGGTCGATGGCGTTGGCTTGCGCGAAGTGTAGCAGGCCGTCCACGTCGTCGGCCTCGACGGCAACGTTTTGCACCCCCGGCTCGCCGGCGGTGCCGGCGTTGCCCGGCGCCACGAAAACCTGTTCGGCACGGGGGGAGGCTGCAGCCTTCCAGGCCAGGGCATGCTCGCGGCCGCCACCGCCGATCACCAGGATGTTCATGCCCGCAGACGGGTTCCCGTGGTCAAGCGACGCGCCTGCATCAGTGGCGGAAGTGGCGCACGCCGGTGAACACCATGGCGATGTTGTGCTCGTCCGCGGCCTTGATCACTTCGTCGTCGCGCAGGGAGCCACCCGGCTGGATCACGCAACGGGCGCCGGCGGCGGCGAGCACCTCCAGGCCATCGCGGAACGGGAAGAATGCGTCGGAGGCGACCGCGGAATCCCGCAGATCCAGCCCGGCGTCCGCGGCTTTCATGGCGGCGATGCGCGCGCTGTCGACCCGGCTCATCTGCCCGGCACCGACCCCCAGGGTCTGTCCATTGCGCACGTAGACAATGGCATTGGATTTCACGAAGTGGCAGACCCGCCAGGCGAACAGCAGGTCCTGCATTTCCCCATCGTCCGGGCGGCGACGGCTGACCACCTTGAGTTGCGACCGGTCCAGCGGCGCGAGGTCCGCGTCCTGCACCAGCAGGCCGCCGCTGATCCGCCGCAGATCCAGCGAGTTGCGCGCTTCCGCCAGGCTGCCGCAGGCCAGCACCCGCAGGTTGGCCTTTTCCGACAGTGCCGCCAGCGCATCCTCCTCTACCTCCGGGGCGATAACTACTTCCACAAACTGGCGTTCCACCAGCGCACGCGCCGTGTGGCCGTCCAGCGCCCGGTTGAAGGCGAGGATGCCACCGAAGGCGCTGGTCGGATCGGTGGCGAAGGCGCGGTCGTAGGCGGCGGTAAGGTCATCCGCCACCGCCACCCCGCAGGGGTTGGCGTGTTTGACGATGACGCAGGCAGGCCGCTGGAACTGGCGCACGCATTGCAGTGCCGCGTCGGCGTCGGCGATGTTGTTGAATGACAGTTCCTTACCCTGCAACTGGCGCGACCCCGCCAGGGTCCCGGGACCCGGGTCCCGGTCCCGGTAGAAGCCGGCTCGCTGGTGGGGGTTTTCCCCGTAGCGCAATTGCTGCACCCGCTCGACCTGCAGTCCGAAATATTGCGGCAGCCCGTCGTCACCGCGGGAAAGCCATGCGGCGATGGCGCTGTCGTAGGCAGCGGTGCGGGCGAAGGTGCGCTCCGCCAGGCGGGCGCGGGTCGCCGCATCGACGCCGGTCGCCAGGCAGCCGCGCAGCAGCGGGTAGTCCTGCGGATCACTCAGCACGGTCACGCGCTGGTGGTTCTTGGCCGCCGCCCGCAGCATGGCCGGGCCACCGATGTCGATGTTTTCGATGGCCTGCTCGCGGGTGCATTGGGGGTCAGCCACCGTGCGCGCAAAGGGGTACAGGTTGACCACCAGCAGGTCGATCGCTTCGATGCCCTGGGCGGCCATCGCCTCGTCGTCACTGCCAATGCGGCCGAGCAGGCCGCCGTGTACCCGCGGGTGCAGGGTCTTGAGCCGTCCGTCCATCATTTCGGGAAAGCCCGTGTAGGCGGAGACTTCGCGGACCGGGATGCCGTGGTCCGCCAGCAGGCGGGCGGTTCCGCCGGTGGAGAGAATTTCCACGCCGTGGTCCGCCAGATCCTGTGCGAGTTCCGCCACGCCCGTCTTATCGGACACACTGATCAGTGCGCGTCGAATCGGTACCGTACTCATGAGCGGGTTTGCGTGGCTTGTCGCCGCACGGCCTCAGTGAATTCCGTAGAGTTTGAGTTTCTTGCGCAGCGTATTGCGGTTAATGCCCAGGATTTCCGCCGCCTGGCTCTGGTTACCGCGGGTATAGACCATCACCATTTCCAGCAGCGGGCGTTCGGTTTCGCGCATCACCAGCTGGTACAGCCCGCTGGGCCGGTGACCGTTGAGATCCTTGAAGTAGCGGCGCAGCGAGCACTCCACGCAAGAACGCAGGGGCTCGCTGCGGCGCTCCGTGCGCGCCCGTTTGCCGGCCTGTGTGCTGAGCGCCTGCTTCACGCCGCCATGTCCGTTTCGGCGTGCACACGCCCGTTGAAAAATTGGCGCGTGAATTCGAGTTGTCCGGCCGCGCTGTCGAGTCGATTGACGGCCTGGCGAAACACGGCTCCGCCGGGCTGTCCCTTGCTGTACCAGGAAATGTGTTTTCGAGCGACGCGAACGCCGGTGTACTCGCCATAGAAGTGGTACAGGTTTTCCAGGTGCCCGAGAAGAACGTCCCTGATTTCCGTCAGCTCCGGTTCCGGCAGGTAGTTTCCGGTCGCAAGGAAATGCTCGATTTCGCGAAAAATCCAGGGGCGCCCCTGGGCGGCGCGTCCGATCATGACGGCGTCGGCGCCGGTGAGGGAGAGCACCTCTCGGGCCTTCTCCGGCGTGGTGATATCGCCGTTGGCGATGACCGGGATGGAAACCGATTGTTTGATGCTCGCTATGGTCTGGTATTCGGCCTCGCCCTTGTACATACAGGCGCGGGTGCGGCCGTGCACGGCAATCGCCCGGATGCCGCATTCCTCGGCCAGGCGTGCCACCGCAACACCGTTGCGGTTTTCCGGGCTCCAGCCGGTGCGAATCTTGAGTGTAACCGGCACATCCACCGCGGTGGTTACCGCCTCGAGAATGCGCGCCACCAGCGCCTCGTCGCGCAGCAATGCGGAACCCGCTGCCACATTGCAGATCTTTTTCGCCGGACAGCCCATGTTGATGTCGATGATCTGGGCGCCGTTGCCGGCATTGAAGCGCGCGGCCTCGGCCATCATCACCGGGTCCGAGCCGGCGATCTGCACGGAACGCGGGTCGCTCTCACCTTGATGGTCGGCTCGCCGCAGGGTCTTCTTGCTTCCCCACAGCAGGGAATTCGAGGACACCATTTCCGAAACTGCCATTCCGGCGCCCATACGGCGGCACAACTGGCGGAAGGGTCGATCGGTCACCCCGGCCATGGGGGCGAGGATCAGCCGGTTGTGGACGCGGTACGGACCAATCTGCATTTGTGGACGTTGGCGTGCGGGTGTTCGAAAACGGGGCCGGGATAATAACGCCACGCGGCAGTTGCACAAAGGCTTGACCGCGCGGATCGGGGATGATCCGTTTGCGGTCGATCCCGCTGCCGGAACCGGCAATCGCTGGCGAATCAGTTCGCTGAACGGGATTGGTCAGGCGACGCCTGAGGAATCCGCGCTAACTTTTACTGGCATCGGGAGCCGTTTTTGTCCAGCCGCGAATCCAGCGACGCAGGCGGGTCAGCGCATCCCGAGGCGGAGGCCGGTCGGCATACAGGCGCAGCGCATACCCCATGTCCAGCGCGGTGGGGCTGGTGACATCCAGGTGTGCGTCCACCGCCACGTTGATCGGCATGAGCGCATCGCCGCCGCCGGAGATATATCCCGCCGGGGGAAAGCTGCGCCGGGCCAGGGTGCGGCCCTCGTGATTGGTCAGGGTCAGTTCCACGCTGGGGAAGGGCTGAACAAATG
Source organism: Gammaproteobacteria bacterium (assembly GCA_022340345.1). Classification (GTDB taxonomy): domain Bacteria; phylum Pseudomonadota; class Gammaproteobacteria; order HyVt-429; family HyVt-429; genus JAJDOE01. The sequence continues at coordinate 5,617 of JAJDOE010000141.1, read as the reverse complement.
CGGCCCGATTGACCAGGCTAAACGACACGCGCAGGCCGCGCGTCGGTTGGCCCAGGGGGGCCACCGAAGAACTCAGCAGTTCGATGTGCTCCACGTCCACCCGTGGCGGTACCCTGCAGCCCAGTGGTGCGCAGACCAGTTCCGCGGTGGAGCGCAGGCTGGGGAATTCCAGCAGCGGCACAGCAAAGAAGTAGCCCACCTGGACCAGCAGTAGCAGCAACAAGCCCAGCACCGACAATGTCCCGGGCAGCCACCTCCGCTTGCGCTGCTGGCGCTTCAGGCGTCGGTGCCGGGCACGCTCCAGCGCGCGCAGGGAGTCCGGCTGGGGATCCATTTCGATCGGTTCCGGTTCCCGCGGTGGAGGCGCCGGGACGGGTGGCACCTCGAAGCTGGCAGGCTCCGCCGCCAGATCCGGCATGCGTTCCGGTGGCCGGGCCGGCCGGTCGGGCGGCAGCGTCGCAACCGGCAGTTCTTCGCCGGGCTCCACCAGCGCCTCCGGCGCCTCGTCGTCCGGCGGTGACTCCAGCAGGCGGGCGAGTTCGTCGAGTTCCGCGCTGCGCTGCGCGTCGTCCGGCTCGGGTTCGTGGTCCAGGTCCGAGAGCAGGGTGTCGTAGGGGTCCTGCGTCGTGGAGGGAGAAAACAGGTCCGGTTCGGATGCCAGCTCGCTGCCCGGCTGCCAGGCGGGTTCCGGCTCCGGCTCCGGTTCCGGTTCCGGCTCCGGTTCCGGCTCCGGCTCCGGCTCCGGTTCCGGCTCCGGTTCCGGCTCCGGCTCCGGCTCCCGGACGGGTTCCGGCCGCGTTTCCCGTGCCGGCGGCGCCGGAGCCGGTGGCGAGGTGGGGTTGGTTTCGCGTTCCGGGACCAGGTGCCAGGTGGCGTTGAAGGCATGCATGCACTTGCCGCAGCGCACCATGCCTTCCCGCACAGCGAGCTGTTCCGCGGTGATCTTGAAGAACGTCTCGCACTCGGGACAGCGGGTCAGCATGGGCGAAGAATAACAGTGCCGCCGGGCCCTGGATCAGTCCCCGGTCGCATCGCCGGGGCGGGTGCCATGCAGCAGCACCCATTCCGCGCTGGAGCGGGATTGCAGCGAAATTTGCGGCGCGTAGGCGGTGGCAACGGAGTCCGCCTGGTCCGTGAGCAGCCCGGTAAGTAGCAGCCGGCCGCCTGGTCGGGTCAGCGCCAGCAGCGAGTCGCGCAGGTCCAGCAGCGTGCCGGCAACGATATTGGCGATTACGATGTGCGCCGGCCTCAGCTCCGCTGCTCCCGGAGAACTCGCCCGGAACCTGCCCTGCAGCCCGTTGCGCCGCGCGTTCTCGGTGCTGGCGGCGAGTGCCCGGGCATCATTGTCCACCCCCACCGCGGCGCGGGCTCCGAGCTTCAGCGCCGCCAGCGCCAATACCCCGGACCCGCAGCCATAGTCGATCAGTTCCTGATCGTGAAGTTGCTGTTGGCACAGCCATTCGAGACACAGGCGGGTTGTGGGGTGCTCACCGCTGCCGAAGGCCAGCCCCGGGTCCAGAAGCAGCGACGCGACGCCCGCCGGGGCCCCGTCCGGGTTCCAGCCAGGAACGATCCACAGCCGCTCGCACACCGGTCGGGCGCGAAAGCGCTCCATCCAGGCCCGTTCCCAGTCCTGGTCCGGCAGGGAATCCAGCTCCGCTTCGGCGGAAAATTCCTGTGCCAGTTCGCGAAGCGGCTGCGTGGACTGTACATCGGCGAACAGCGCCAGGACCGTGGCCCGACGCCAGCCAATGGATTCTCCCGGAGTCAGCTCGATGAGCGTCTCGTTGCCGGCGTCGCTGAGGCTGATGGACTCCGCCCCCAGGTCCTGCAGGCGGGACTCGAGCTCGGCAACCCGTGCGCCGTCCACTTCGAGCCGCAAACGCAGCCAGGCCACGTCGTTAGCGGCGCTTCGCCAGCCAGCGTTCCAGGTAATGAATATCCACGCCGCCGCGTTGAAAACCCCGGTCCTTGAGGATGGCGCGGTGCAGGGGAATGTTGGTGCGGATGCCCTCCACAATCGCCTCGTCCAGCGCCGTGCGCATGCGGCGCAGGGCCTGCGACCGGTCCCGGCCCCAGGCGATGAATTTGCCGATCATGGAGTCGTAGTAGGGCGGCACCACGTATTGAACGTAGATATGGGAATCCACCCGGATCCCGGGCCCACCAGGGGCGTGATACTGGGTAATGCGGCCCGGGGAGGGCAGGAAGGTTTCCGGGTCCTCGGCATTGATGCGGCACTCCACCGCGTGACCGCTGAACCGGATCTGCTCCTGGGTCATGGACAGTGGCTCGCCGGCGGCGACGTGGATTTGCTGGGCTACCAGGTCGATGCCAGTGATCATTTCCGTTACCGGGTGCTCCACCTGGATTCGCGTATTCATCTCTATGAAGTAGAACTCACCGTCCTGGTAGAGAAATTCAAAGGTGCCGGCGCCGCGGTATCCGATCTGCCGGCAGGCTTCGGCGCAGCGCGCACCGATCTGATCCCGTTTTGCCGGATCCATGTCCGGGGCCGGCGCTTCTTCCACCACCTTCTGGTGGCGGCGTTGCAGGGAACAGTCCCGTTCTCCCAGGTGCACCGCGTTGCCGTGTTCGTCCGCGAGCACCTGGAATTCCACGTGCCGGGGGTGGTCCAGGAATTTTTCCATGTAGACCACCGGGTTGTGGAAGGCGGCATTCGCCTCCGTCCGGGTCATGGTAATGGCTCGCTCGAGCTCGGTGATTTCGAACACCGCGCGCATGCCCTTGCCGCCACCGCCACCGGCGGCCTTGATAATTACCGGCAGGCCGATTTCCTCCGCAATCCGCCGGTTCTCGTCGGCGTCGTCCCCCAGCGGGCCGTCGGAGCCCGGCACGCAGGGAACGCCCGCTTCGCGCATGGTGCGAATCGCAGACACCTTGTCGCCCATCAGGCGAATGGTTTCCGGTCTCGGCCCGACAAAGATGAAGCCGCTCTCCTCGACGCGTTCAGCGAAATCCGCGTTCTCCGCCAGGAAGCCGTAGCCCGGATGGATTGCCTGGGCCTCGGTGACTTCCGCGGCGCTGATGACAGCCGGGATGTGCAGGTAGCTCTGGGTGGCATTTGGCGGTCCGATGCATACCGACTCGTCCGCCAGGCGCACGTACTTGGTGTCCCGGTCCGCTTCGGAATACAGCGCTACCGTTCGAATGCCGAGGTTTTTGCAGGCGCGCAGGATACGCAGCGCGATCTCGCCGCGATTCGCGATAACGAGTTTCTTGATCATCGGGAAATCGTCAGTCGATGGCGAACAGGGGTTCGCCGTATTGAACGGGCTGGCCGTTCTCTTTCAGCACCGCGCGGATGGTTCCGGACTTGTCTGCCTCGATCTCGTTGAAAATCTTCATGGCCTCGATAATGCACAGGGTGTCACCGACGCTGACTCGGCTGCCGACCTGAACGAAGGGCGGTGAATCCGGCGACGAGGCGGTGAAGAAAGTGCCCACCATGGGTGACTTGACCGTGTGGGTCTCCGCTTCCGGCGCCTCGGGGACGGGGTCCGCGGCCGCTGCGACGGGCGCGGCTACCGATGCCGCGGCGATCGCCGGCGCGGCATTGCTCGCCCGGCTGATCCGGATGGCTTCCTCCCCCTGGCGGATTTCGATTTCACCGAGTTGAGAATCTTCCAGCAATTCGATGAGTTTCTTGATCTTGCGAATATCCATGGGTTACCTGTTTTTTCTTGTCAGGTGGTGCAGTCCGGCGCGCAACGCCAGTTCGTAGCCGATTGCACCAAAACCAGTAATCACGCCCAGCGCCCGGTCAGAAAAGAAGGAGTCGCTGCGGAACGCTTCGCGGGCATGGATGTTGGACAAGTGGATTTCAATGAATGGCAGTTCCGCTGCCAGCAGGGCGTCTCGCAGCGCCACCGAAGTGTGGGTAAACGCCGCCGGGTTGATGAGGATCATGTCCACGCCGCGCCCGCGGGCGGACTGCACTTTTTCCAGCAGTTCGTGCTCCGCGTTGCTCTGAAAGCTCTCCAGCCGGTGGCCGGCTTCCCCGGCAATTCCGCTCAGACGGGCGTTGATCTCTTCCAGGGTGGTGCTCCCATACAGGTCCGGCTCGCGGCTGCCGAGCAGGTTGAGGTTGGGTCCGTGCAGTACGAGGAAACTGGCCATGAGAGCCTGGCCAGTGTGCACAAAGCGCGGTCAGATTTCCAGTTCGGCGAATTTGGGACCCTGTTCGCCGCAGGTCAGTGCAATTTATCCGCCCAGGCGTTGATTTCGTCGCTGCTCAGCGCCCCCAGCTTGTGCTCCAGCACGACGCCTTCGGCGTCCAGCAGCAGGGTAAACGGCAGCGCCCCGGCGGGGTTGCCGTGGCTGGCCAGTAGCGCCGAGGCGCCCATTTCCGCGATCAGGTTGGGGTAGCGGATGGAAAATTCCTTGGCGAACTCGCGTACCGCGTCCGGATTGTCGATGGCCACGCCGAGCACCTGCAGGTACTCCCCTCGGCTCCTGTCGGTGTCCACCAGCAGCGGGATTTCCTCGCGACAAGGGCCGCACCAGGTGGCCCAGAAATTCACCAGCAGCGGTTTGCCGCGCCACGCGCTGATGGCGTGAAGTTCACCGTCCAGGTCCGGCAGGGAAAAATCGACGTTCTCGGAAACGCTGGCGGGCGCGGCGGAGTCCGTTTGCGGAGGCCAAAGCCGCGATGCACTAAAACCCGCGGCGCCGGCCGCGATCGCCACCAGCAGCGGCAGAATGAATTTGCGCATGCGGCTAGGATTCCGCGGCGGCGCGTTTCAGGGTCGCCGCGAACTCCTCGGCGGATTGGTAGCCGTAGAAGTTGTGCTCCTTCAGAAAACGCCCGCTGGGTGAAACGAACAGGTAGGCCGGGGGCGCGAACACCTGGTAACGGGCCTTGAGCGCTTTCACCTCGGCGTCCGCCGGATCCGTGACGTCGATCTGGATCGCCACGAAGCGCTCACGCAGCAACCGGCGCACGGCGGGATCCAGGAAGGTGCTGCGCTCCATCTTGACGCAATAGGTGCACCAGTCGGCGTAATAATCGATGACCACGGGTTTGCGGGCGGCCTGCGCCGCGGCCAGCCGCGCGTCGAGTTCGGCAATGCTGGCGACCCGGGTGAACAGCGGGGTGCTGTTTTCGGCCGGTGCCGCCGCGCTGCCCGCCGGGGCGGCCAGCATCCGATTGAGATCCAGCGGCCGCAGGATGTCGCGACTGCCGGCCATGGCGCCGAGCAGCGCGAGCACGCCCCAGACCAACAGCAGTACGCCAATTCCCTTCCAGAAGTATTGCCAGCCGCTGGCGCCGTCGGGCAGCGACTGCAGGGCGCGCAGGTACACGGCGGTGACGATCAGCAAACCCGCCCACAGGTACAGCTCCCACTCCGGGAGCACCAGCGCAAGCAGGTAGATGGCCACGCCCAGCAGCATCACGCCGAAGGCGTACTTGACGTTGTCCATCCAGGCACCGGCCCGGGGCAAAAGCCACGCCGCGCCAAAGCCCACGGCGACCAGGACCACGCCCATCCCCAGCGACAGGGCCAGCATGACCAGCGCCCCGAGCACCGGGTCCTGTTTGGCGATCACCGCACCCATTACCGATAACAACAGCGGGGAAGCGCAGGCGCCGACG
>JAJDOE010000086.1 GCA_022340345.1 Gammaproteobacteria bacterium | reverse complement strand
CGCTCATTCCGTCAGCGTACTTGGTACAGCTTCCACAACAAGCCAGTATACGGCCATATGAACACCAGCAAGAGCACCGGGTGTCGGTAGAAACGCCACGGATTTCGGGACATGTACCGGGGTTCAGCCGCCGCTTGCTGGCCTGGTACGACGAACACGGCCGGCATGATCTCCCCTGGCAGGGACGCGGCGCCTACGCGGTATGGATTTCCGAGGCCATGCTGCAGCAGACCCGCGTCGCCACGGTGATCCCCTTCTTCCAGCGCTTCCTGGACCGGTTTCCGGATGCGGCGAGCCTGGCGAGCGCCGACCTGGACACGGTGCTGTCCCTCTGGAGCGGCCTGGGCTACTACGCGCGCGCGCGCAACCTTCACCAGGCGGCCCGCCAGCTAGTGCGGGACCACGACGGCCGGTTGCCGGCGGATATGCAGGCCTTGCAGGCACTGCCGGGTATCGGCCGCTCCACCGCCGGCGCCATCCTCGCGCAGGCCTTCGGGCAGCCGGTCCCGATCCTGGATGGCAACGCGCGCCGGGTACTGGTGCGCTACTTCCGGATTCGCGGCTGGCCGCGGTCCACCGCCAACGAGCGCCTGCTGTGGGAGCTGGCGGACTGGCTGACCCCCGACACCCGGACGGCGGATTACACCCAGGCGATCATGGACCTGGGTGCCGGTGTCTGTGCCCGCGTGGCCCGCTGCAACCAGTGCCCGCAGCAAGACGCCTGCGCCGCCCACCGCTACGGCGAGACCAGCCGACTGCCCGAAGCCCCCCCGCGCAAGGCGCTGCCCGAGCGGCACACCGGGGTGTTGCTGCTGGTGGATGGTGATGGTGCGGTGCTGCTCGAGCGGCGTCCGCCACACGGCATCTGGGGTGGACTCTGGTCGCTGCCCGAATATCCCGTGCGCGCCGATCCCGTGGCCTGGGCCCGGCGCCGGCTGGGCCTGCGCATCGGTCCGGCCCGCCGTCTGCCGGCGGTGGATCACACCTTCAGCCACTTCCGGCTGCGCATGCAACCGAGCCTGCACCGTCTGCACAGCGGCGCCGCCGTCATGGAGGGCGGTGGCCAGCTCTGGTATAAGGGCGCGGCGACGCCGGTCGGCGTGCCGGCACCGGTTTCCCGACTGATAGAGGGAGTTCCATGGCTCGAATGATTCACTGCGTGAAGCTCGGAAAATCCGCGGAGGGCCTGGACATGGCCCCTTGGCCCGGAGAACTGGGTCAGCGCATCTTCGAACAGATCTCGAAAGAGGCCTGGCAGCAATGGATGGCCCACCAGACCATCCTGGTCAACGAGAACCGGATTAACCCGATGAACCCGGAACACCGCAAGTTCATCGCGGCGGAAATGGAAAAATTTCTATTCGGGGAGGGATCGGAACTGCCGGACGCGTTTCGCCCGGAAGACACCAAGCCATAAACGTTTGCCAGTCTTTGGTCTGGCCGTCCTGTTAAATGCTTCGTGTTATGAGGGCGTGAGCTTCACGTCCTTGCGCAGGTACACCACCCCCGCGCCGCGCAGGCTGTCGCGCAACTCGTCCTCGGATACGTCGTCCCGCACCGCCACCTCGATGGGCTCGGCCCGCCAGCGTTTTTTGTTGATGCTGTCTGTCAGCTGGTTCAGCTGCAGGTAGAACTTGGGGTTGGCGCCATCCAGCACCACCGTGAGCTGGCGGCCTTTGCGGGTGATCGCCTTGACCTCACGATACTTCCCCACCTTCTTCGCGAAGCGCCGGATCATGCGGTCCCCCTCGTTGCGGAACCAGCGATAGGCGAGCATGCCCGCCAGGCCCAGGAACAGGAGGTTCCCCAGGTCCACTTGCCCGAGCACCAGCAACAATACCGCCAGCGCGAAACCCACCGCGAACAGCGCCTTGGTGCGACTGCCAAAGGCGCCCACCAGGTGCGCCTCCACCTGGGTCGCCTGGGTGCGCAGTTCGGTGAAGGTATCCGCCGGATGGTCCGCCAGCGGTCGCTGCCCCTCCCGCGCCCGGCGCAGGTCCGCAGCCAGCTCGCCGGCGTCCGTATAGCGCCTGGACGGGTCTTTCTGCAGGCAGCGCTGGATTACCGCGTCGAGTCCCACGATAGGGGGCGCACTGTCGTAGGGCGGCGGTGGCTCGAATGCGATGGCGTGCATGGTGTCCACCGAGGTCTTGCGCTTGAACGGCAGTTTCCCGGTAACGATCTCGTACAACACGATGCCGAATGCAAACACGTCGCTGCGGGCGCTGGCATGTTCACCGCGGGTCTGTTCCGGGCTCATATAGGGAATGGTGCCCATCAGCACACCGGTCTCGGTGCGGGTCACGGTCTCCATCTGGCTGGCGCCGTCCCCACCGTCCTCCGGGTCCAGTAGCTTGGCGAGCCCGAAGTCGAGCACCTTGGCGTGTCCGTCCGGGGTCACCATGATGTTGTCGCTCTTCACGTCGCGGTGCACGATGCCGGAACGGTGGGCGCGGGCCAGACCATCCGCCGCCTGCAGGGCGATATCCAGCCCCGCGTTGAGTTCCAGTTCGTCCTGGCGGATCAGCCGGCGCAGGGTCTTGCCTTCGATAAATTCCATGGCCATGTACAGGCGGCCGTCCTCCTCGCCCACGTCATAGATCTGGGCGATCGCCGGATGGGTCACTGCCGCCGCGGCGCGGGCCTCCCGCAGAAAGCGCTTGTTGCGGTCCGGGTCCGCCACCAGGTCGCCCTTGAGCACCTTGAGCGCCACCGGCCGGTTGAGGCGGGTGTCCCGGGCGCGATAGACCACGCCCATACCACCCTCGCCGAGCAACTCCTCGACCTCGTAGTGGGAAATCCGGGTTCCGATCAGCGACATGGGAGTGGGATTCTCTCCTGCGAGCCCGATCCAGACAACGTTCCTGGCGGACCCCGCAGTGACGGCCTCAAGATCCCCTACAGACCGGGTCGAGCGCAGGGAAACGGATCGGTTTCGGCTTTCCCGATCCTGGATTGACCTGCATCAAGGCGCCGGATCACGGCCTCGCCGAGCCTGACCCCATGAGCGCGCACCACTTTCAGCTGCGGCTGGTGGCCCACTACACCGGTTCGGAGAACCAGGTGCGCAAACTGGTGGTCGAGCAGTTGCAACACGGCGCCTGGGAGCCTTTCAATCTCAGCGTGACCAGCCCCGGGTTTTCGGTGCTGGTGTACGCGATCTTCTCCTGCCAGCACCTGTACCTGCGGATCAACGCCATGGAGCGGGGCCTGGTGCTGGACAAGGCGGAAGGCGAGATCGAACTGGAGGCGGATGACTCGTGGCGGATTCGACGTTCGCACCTGCGCTTCGCCGCTATAACGCGCTCCGGGCAGGCAAGCGAAGACGACCTTGAATATATTCGCGCCCGAATGGGCAACTGCCCGGCCTCGCGGAACCTGCTGCCCATCGACGACGCACGCACCGAGGTGACAATCAGCTAGGGAGTGATGAACCGCGGGGCGCTCAGCTCCCGCGGGAGCGACGAAACGCATACAGCCCCCGACCGGCAGAGTCGAAAAACCGGAACCGCAACTGGTTCGGGTCCGCTTCGATCTCGAGGAAACCGTGTGTCTGCCGGGCGAAGGCGACGCCCGGCTCATCTTTGCGCACCTTGTAGGTTTGCTTGCCGCCGCCGCCGGAAACCAGGTGTTCGATTCCGCAGTCTGCCAAGGTACGGTGTTCCAGATGGTGGGCATGTCCCGCAAGCCAGGCGTCTATGCGGCCGCACACGATCGGACGCGTTAGCCATCCGCGCAGACCACCCCGGTGTGCGCCGCCCTTGGCGCTCGCGCTTGTCAGTGGATAGTGGGATATCGCAATCCGCCACGGTCGCGTTGCGTCGTCACCCTGCTCCAGCGCCCGGCCGAGAAAAGCCATGGCGCACCGATCCGGATCCAGACAGAAATCGTAGAACCAGTTGTCCACCGCGAACAGCCGCAGCAAGGCACCAAAACGCACTTCATAGAAGCGATGGGGAAAGTGCCAGCGCGGATTGATCCGGGAGTGCGCGACCACCGCTCGTGCGTTGCCTAGATAGTCGTGGTTGCCCAGCACCGGGTATATCGGTACCGCGCCCAGGCACGGGCCGCTGTACATATCCCACACCCGCTCCTGCCACAATGGATCGCTCGCCGACTGCACCCCCGCCGGGTAGACGATATCCCCCAGCAGGACGAGTCCATCCACGCCGCCCAGTAGCCTGCAACGGGCCTCCATGGCGGCGGCCACCGCACGCTGCTCGGGCCCACCGGTGCCGGAATCGCCGAAAGCGAACAGGGTCAGTCCGGCAGCCGCAGCGCGTTGCTGCACCAGGTTCCCCATGGGGGTCCACGGCATCCGCGAAATCTTGAGGACGATCACAAGCAGAACGCCGGCGACCAGCAAAACGGAAAAAATCCGAAAGAGGCGGAATAGTTGCATGGACAGGGGCACCAGTATGACGCGGGTGCCGACCGCTACCAACCGCTACGCGAGAACCTCCACCGGGTCCTGCCGATCCGCCGGGCATTGCCCGGGAAATTCCACGTGAAGACGGTGCCAGAGGGCGAATTGCAAAACCGCTACCAGCACCCGGCCAGCGTCACCACGATGCCGCTGACGCGAAAACATTCCGCGCAGGCCGTCCCCACGAATCCAACGACGGACGCCGACATTCGCCGGCACCACCTGCTCCAACTGGTCGAGACGCCGGCCGCACAGTTCCTGGCCGATGGGTGCGCCGAAACCGCGCTTGCGCATCCGGCTATAGGGCACACCAGTGGCATCCTGTGCCCAGGCACGCAGGAGTACTTTGCCGGTGCGTCCGCGGACCTTCAAGTGGTCTGGCAGGGCCAATCCCAACTCCACCACGCGATGGTCCAGAAGGGGAACTCGTCCCTCGATACCATGCGCCATCAGCATGCGATCCGCCTTTACCAGCAGCTGCTCGCGGAGCGACGTGACCATGTCCGTGTACTGCATGCGCGCCAGGTCACTGAAGGTACGGCGGCCAGCTCGCCATGCCTGCTGGTTGCGATCACGCCAATGGCGATCCGCGGCCAACAGCTCCGGGGCGAACAGGTCGGCCCGCCACCGGTCCGCCTTACCGCGAGTCCGGAACCCTCCGCTGCCGCGGGCGCGCAATGCCGCGGGCAAGCGCGCGAATCTTGGCTTTCGGTACCGGGAGTAGCCGGCAAATACCTCGTCACCCCCCTCGCCGGTGAAGACCACCTTCAGGTTTTCGGCTCGAGCAGCCCGTGCGAGTTCCAGCGACGGAAGACAGGCCCGATCATCGATCAGGCTATCCGAAAACCACAACATCGCCGGCAGACGATCGAGAAGACCGCCTGCTGGAGAACCGAGCACGTGATGGTGCAGGCCGAATTTTCGCGCCAACGAACAGGCAAATGCTAAATCGGGGTCGCCGCCCGGATCGCCGGAATAACTGAAGGCGGTCAGCGGCCCAGTGTACTGTCGGCGCATCAGCGCCAGGACGGCGGCGGAGTCCACCCCCCCGGAAAGAAACAGGCCGATGGGGACGTCAGAACGCAGGTGTTCCCGGGTAACGGTATGCAGGGTTTCGTCCAGCAACTCGATTGCCTGGGCGGCGTTCACCTCCAGCGGCCGGATAGCGAGCGGGTCCCAGTAGGGCCGGCTGTGGACTTCGCCGGAAGCGTTGATGGAGAGCAGCTCCCCGGGGGGCACGCCTTCTACACCCGCCAGCAAGGTATGTTCGCCCACCGCGCATTGCATCTCAAAATACTGGGCCAGGGCGGACGGGTTAACCTCCGCGGACAGTTCCGGCCAGGCAAGCAGCGCTTTGATCTCGGAGGCGAATGCGAGGCCGGCGGGCGTTCGGGTCCAGAAAAGTGGCTTAATGCCGAGACGGTCACGCGCCAACAGCAGTCGCCCGGCGCCGGCATCCCACAGTGCAAAGGCGAACATACCGTGCAGCCGCTCCACGAAATCGTCTCCGAACTCGCGGTAGGCATGCAAAATGGTCTCGGAATCCGAGCCGGTGGAAAACTTGCAGCCGCGGGCGGTCAGCAGGGCACGCAGTTCCGGGGCATTGTAAATCTCGCCATTGGCTACGAGCACCAGCCGCCGGTCCTCGCTGTAGATGGGCTGCCTCCCGCCCTCCAGGTCGATGATGGAAAGGCGCGCATGGGCAAGACCGACGCGGCCATCCATGTGCAGGCCGGTGGAATCCGGACCACGATGAGCAAGCCGACCAAGCATCGCGTCAAGGACCGCTGGGTCGACCCGGAGCGGGGGACTCAGGAGAAGGCCAGCAATGCCGCACATGGTTCGGGGAATATCCTGAAGACCGTACCCCGACTGTGAGCCTTGAACCTGAAGGTACGCTGAAGGGCTGCTCAGACAGTCCCCAGCTTTGTATGGCACCATGCCGGGCCCCTGCTGACGTGCTGGAGCTCCGCCCTTTGGCAACACCATCCATCAACCGCCACCTGTTGCGGTCCCTCTGCTTCGGTCTGGGCCTGCTGATTCTGGCCGTCGGCCTGCTGGCGGAATACCTGCTGCGAACCCGGTTACAGGACGATTTTGACGCGATCCTTCTGGCCCGAGCCCAGTCCCTGGTTTCGCTCACCGAACAGAGCGTGGAGGGAGCCATCGAATTTGAATTCGTACCTTCAATGATGCCGGAGTTCGCCGCGCTGGAGGAACCCGAGTACTTTGAACTACATCACCACAACGGTGGCTTGCTGGCGCAATCACCCAGCCTGGGCAAGACCGCCGCGATTCTCGCAAGCCCTGGGAATGCATCCGAAATCCGATTCCGGAACCTTTCGCTCCCCGATGGCCGAAACGGCCGCGCGGTCGACCTGCCGTTCCCCGCACGCCAGGAGATCCCGGATCCGGAAGACAATGTAAAACCGCAACCGATTCGCGCACCCGAGTGGCTTCAGGCGACGGTCGCCCGCAGCCGCGAACAGCTGGATACAGAGATTCTGTTTGTGCGCCTCGCCGTTGGCGGGTACCTGCTGCTTACGTTGCTGGGTGCGGGTGCCATCGCCCTGTTTTCCGTCCGCCGCGGGCTAGCGCCCCTGCGGGCGATTGGTCACGAGGTCCGGCGGCTGGACGCAGACACCCTTACCCATCGCCTATCCGGAGACGTGCCATCGGAACTCGCTCCCATTACCCGACAGGTCAATGCGTTGCTGGAGAGACTGGAATCGGCGTTCGCGCGCGAGAAGCGATTCTCCGGTGACGTCGCCCACGAACTGCGTACGCCCCTGGCGGAACTGCGCACCCTGGCGGAGGTAGGGCGCCGCTGGCCCGACGACCAGGAAATGGTCTCGCGCTTTTTTGATGATTTGGTCGACATCACCGAGGACATGAGCCAGATCGTAACCAATCTGCTCACGCTGGCCCGCTGCGACGCCGGGCACCTTGAAGTCGCGGAATCGGACATTGACCTCAATCGCTGTATCAACCTCGTATGGGAGCGCCTGCGGCCCACTGCCGATGCCCGGAAACTTTCCCTGGAGGCCGATCTGAACGGCCTGGCCCGGGTACGCAGCGACGCACGCGGCCTTGAGCTGATTCTTTCCAATATATTGTCCAACGCGGTCGCCTACGCAAACGACGGCAGTATCATCCAACTGGAGGTTCGCGCGGACAGCGAGGGAACCAGCCTGTCAGTGAGCAATGCCACGGATAAGGTTGACGAGCAGGACCTCAATCACCTTTTCGATCGCTTCTGGCGAAAGGATCCAGACCGTAGCGGTAGCGGACACGCGGGCCTTGGACTGGCCCTGGTAAAGGCACTCGCTGACCGCCTGGGTCTGCGGGTAGGGGCACGGCTCGACCCCAACCATCGCTTCCGTATTACCCTGGGTGGGCTGCGCGTGGCCTAGTGCACCCGTGCTGGTGACCCACCGTTGTTCAGAAATTTTCATCCTTACCTGGCGGGATAACGCCCGATGAAAATCCTGATCGTGGAAGATTCGTCGCGCCTGCGCCGCGCACTGGGAGAAGGACTGCGGCGGTCGGGGTTCACGATCGACCAGGCAGCGGACGGTCGGGAGGGTCTCGCCTATGCGCGTAGCAATGACTACGACATCCTGATTCTCGACATCATGATGCCGAGCATGGATGGCTTGGAAATGTTGCGCGCCTTGCGCCGGGACGGCAACAAGGTGCAGGTTCTGATTCTTTCCGCAAAAGACCAGGTGGATGACCGGGTGCGTGGCCTCGACATCGGCGCGGATGATTACCTGGTAAAGCCGTTCGCATTCGAAGAGCTGGTTGCACGCCTGAAAGCCCTGGCTCGCCGGCGCCATAACAGCAAGGACCCGCGCATAGTAGTGGGTACGATTACCGTGGATATGGCCCGTCGCCGGGTGCTGGGCAAGGGCGACGTCATCCCGTTGACACCCTCCGAGTACCGCATTGTCGAGCAACTGGCCTTGCAGCGCGGGCGGGTGATCTCCAAGGAACGCTTGTGGGAACTCTTGAACGACGCCAATTCCGAAACCACGAGCAATGTCATTGAAGTCCTGGTGAGCTCGATCCGCAGGAAGCTGCGGGTGTATTGCAAGGACGGGCTAATTCAGACCCGTCGCGGATTCGGCTACCTGATCGAAACCAGGCAGGAGTAGGCGAATCTTCGGCGGCCGTTGCCACCACGCGTTCGTCAGCAGTCCAACGGCGACCAGTGAAGTTCAGTCACCTCCAATCGTGTAGTCGTCGCTGATGCGCACCAGGCGTTCGATCGTGGTGTGCAGGAAGCGTCGATAGAAGAGCAGTTGGCAGTCGCGAGAGGCCCGGTCCAGCATGCTGGCTTTTACCTTGATCAACAATACTTCGGTCTGGGCAACCACGTCGGCGGTTCGCTTGCCGCGGGTGAGGTAACCGATCTCGCCAAAGCAGTCTCCCGCGGCCAGGGCGTTCAGCGGCCGGCCGTCTTTCCTGGCTACCGCTTCTCCGCTTGCCATGATGTACAACGAACGGTCGATGTCGCCGGCCCGCAGGATCGATTGGCCGGCGTTAAAGCGCCGCCAGACACTGGCGTGGATAAATTCCCAGACCTGGGCATCGGGAAACCGGCGAAAAAAATCCAGCTTGCGCGCGAGCCGGAACTTGTCCAGGTCGGGAACCTCGGTCGGCGGCGCCTTCATCAGGTCGAAAACCAGGGACAGGTCGGCGGCTACGTCTCGGGCGTGCCGGTAGCGTTTGCTGGTATCGCGCGCCAGCATGCGTGCGAGAATGCGCTCCAGGACCTCCGGGATACCTTCGCGAAAATCCCCCGCCTTCGGCAACGGCGCGTTCAGCACCTTGTGCATCAGCGCCGGAATGTTGTCGGCGTTAAACAAGCGGCGGCCGGTCAGCAGTTCGAAGGTCACTACCCCCAGCGAGTAGATGTCCGCCTGGCCGGTCACCTCCTCGTCCCGCACCTGTTCCGGTGCGATGTACATGGGTGTACCCAGGATGGTGTGGAAATCCGTGGACTCGGATTCCGGCAGGAAAGCGATGCCGAAATCCGTGAGTTTTACCTGGCCATCCCCGGTAAGCAGGATATTGGACGGCTTGATGTCCCGGTGCACCACGCCGTGGCGATGCGCAAATTCCATGGCGCTGGCGCAGGAATGGATGATCTCCACCACCCGCTCCACCGGCAGCAGCTTATCCACCTGGCAATGCTCCGCCAGGGTGCGGCCGCCTTCGACGTATTCCATGACCAGCGCATAGGTTTCATCGTCGAGCAGCGCATCGTAGACCTCGGTGATTCCCGGATGCTTCAGGCGACCCGCGGCCTGGGCCTCGCGAAAGAACATCTTTCGCTGCAGTTCGATGCCTTCCGGCGCGTCCAGGGAAGCTGCGTCGTGGGTCTTGATGGCGACATCGCGATCCTGGAAGGAATCCCAGGCCCGGTGCACGGTGGCGGTGCTGCCCTGTCCCAGCACTTCCTTCAGGGTGTAGCGCCCGGTAGATTTTTTGCCGCTCAGGTCCACCCCGGAATCATGCGGCCTGGCCGGGCATGGGTTCAACCGGCAATTCGTGCCGGATTCGCGAACCGCGGTGGGCTCAATCGCCTTTTTCAGGCGCTCTCGTCAGCGCCCACGGCAACGCGTTTTGCCATGAACGCGTAGTACATCACTGGAATGACCACCAGGGTCAGCAGGGTGGAGACCAACAGACCGAAGATCAGCGCGACGGCGAGACCGCTGAAGATTGGGTCATCCAGGATGAACAGTGCGCCAAGGATCGCCGCCAGCGCGGTCAGCAGTATCGGCTTGGTGCGAGCGACACCAGAGCGCAGTACCGCCTCGTCAAAGGGTGTTCCCTGGCGCAGTTCATCGTTGATGAAATCCACCAGCAGGATCGAGTTGCGCACGATGATCCCCGCCAGCGCGATCATGCCAATCATGGAAGTGGCCGTGAACGTGGCCCCCAGCAAGGCGTGGCCCGGCATCACACCGATGACGGTCAGCGGGATGGGAATCATGATGATCAGCGGCACCAGGTAGGACCGGAACTGGCCCACCACCAGCAGGTAGATGAGGATCAGCCCCACCGAGTAGGCGATGCCCATGTCGCGGAAGGTTTCGTACGTGATCTGCCACTCGCCATCCCATTTCAGGCCGTATTGGTAGGGGTTCCCCGGTGGCTCGATCCAGTACTGCTCGATACCCGCCGCCCCGGCGACGCCCGCCTCATCCAGGCGCGCGGAAATGGACCCCATGCCGTACAGGGGGCTGTCCAGTTCGCCCGCCATGTCTCCGGTGACGAACACCACCGGCAACAAGTCCTTGTGATAGATAGAGTGTTCAATCGTCGTCTTTTCCAGATCGGCAAATTCGGAGATCGCCACCAGCGAGCCGTCCGCGGCCCGCACTTTCAGGGCCAGTGCCTGGCGCAGGTCCGCCTGCGCCGCGAGCGGTAGCTGCAGCCGGATCGGCACCGCGTATTTGGCATTGTCACGATGCAGATAGCCCACGTCGTCTCCGGCAAGCGCGGCGGTCAGGGTGGAAACCACCGCCTGCTGGCTGATGCCGTGCAGCGCCGCCTTGCGCCGGTCTACCCGCACGATCCAGCGGGGCGCGGCGGCTTCGATACTGTCATCCACGTCGACGATATCCGCGGTGCTGGAAAATACTTCGCGAACTTTTTGGGCAACTCCGATCTGTCCTGCATAGTCCAGCCCGTAGATTTCCGCCACCAGCGGAGCGAACACCGGCGGACCTGGTGGCACCTCCACAATCTTGACGTTGGCGCCGAAACGCCGGGCGATCTGCTGCAAGGGCGCCCGCACCGAGCGTGCAATCTCGTGACTGCTGCGCTGCCGCCGATGCTTGTCGGCCAGGTTGACCTGAATGTCGCCCAGGTGCGATCCGCTGCGCAGATGGTACTGGCGCACCAGGCCATTGAAGTTGATTGGCGAGGCGGTGCCCGCGTACACCTCATAGTCGGTGACTTCCGGCACCTCCGCCAGTTGGCGGCCCAGATCCGCCAGCACCCGCGCGGTCTCCTCCAGGCTGGTACCCTCCGGCAAGTCCACCACGACCTGGAACTCGGATTTGTTGTCGAATGGCAGCATCTTCAGGACCACCAGTTTGCCCGCCACCAGTCCCACGGAAATTACGATCAGCACGGCGAGGCCACCGGCCAGCAACCAGCGGGCGCGACGTCCGTCGCTGCCGCGCAGGAACGGTCGCATCAGTTTTTCGAAGACCCCACGCAGGCGGTCGTCGACGCGGCCGGGCGAACTGGAATGACTACCGCGGTGCAGCAGGCGATACGCAAGCCACGGTGTAACGATGAGCGCCACCAGCAGGGAAATCAGCATGCCCATGCTGGCATTGATGGGAATAGGGCTCATGTAGGGACCCATCAGCCCGGTTACGAACGCCATCGGCAACAACGCGGCGATGACGGTAAAGGTGGCGAGAATCGTAGGCCCGCCAACCTCGTCCACCGCCACCGGAATCGCTTCCAGGAAGCTCTGTTTCCCCATCTGCATATGGCGGTGGATGTTCTCTACGATCACGATGGCGTCGTCCACCAGGATGCCAATGGAAAAGATCAGGGCGAACAGCGATACCCGGTTGAGAGTGAAGCCCCATGCCCAGGAAGCGAAAAGTGTAATCGCCAGGGTCACGGTAACGGCGATGCCCACCACCAGGGCTTCCCGCCAGCCGAGCGTAAACAGAACCAGCAGCACCACCGACAAGGTGGCGAAAACCAGCTTGGTGATCAGCTTGCGGGCCTTCTGGTCCGCGGTCTCACCGTAATTGCGGGTTACCGTCGCCTGAATCCCCTGCGGAACAAACGTACCCTTGAGCGCCTCGAAACGTGCGATTACCTGCTCGGCGATCTCCACCGCGTTGGTACCCGGTTTTTTTGCCACCGCCAGGGTGACGGCCGGAAACTCGCCACGGACACCGATCTGCTTGTCGTCCGCCGCCGGCCCGGTGCCCATCCACACGTACTGGCGCGGTGGCGCCGCGCCAAAGCGAATCTCTGCTACGTCACGCAGGCTTACCGGCCGACCCTGGTGGGCGGCGACCACCAGGTCGCCGATTTCCTGCGGCTCGCTCAGGAAGTCGCCCGCCTGCACCGCGATCTCGCCGTTTTCGGAAACCAGCGAGCCGGCCTGTGCCGCCACGTTGGCGCCTTCCAGGGTGCGACGCAGATCGGCCACCTCCAGCCCGTGGGCCGCCAGCCGCTGCGGGTCCAGCAACACCCGCACGACCGTGTCCGGGCCACCAATGGTCTCGATATCCCGCGTGCCCGGTACCCGCTTAAGTTCCGCTTCCAGCGCGTGCGCGACCTTTTTCAGATCGTGACCACCGCGACTTTCATCTTCCGTCCACAGCGTTAGGGTTACGATGGGAACGTCATCGATGCCGCGGGGTTTGATTACGGGCTGGCCGATTCCCGCGTTGGCGGGCAGCCAGTCGCTATTGGAGTAGATCGCATTGTAGAGGCGCACGATGGCCTCGGTGCGGTTCTCGCCTACTTCAAACTCGACGGACAGGGTCGCCATGTCGCGACGGGAAATGGAATAAATGTGCTTTACGCCTTCGAGCTCGGAGAGCACCTGCTCCGCAGAGGCGGTTACCAGTTCCTCAACTTCCCGCGGACTTGCACCGGGAAAGGGAATGAAGACATTGGCGAAGGTAACCTGAATTTGCGGCTCTTCTTCCCGTGGCGTCACGGCGACGGCAAAGGCCCCGAGTAATACGCCCACCAGCGCCAGCAGAGGGGTAATCTCCGAGCGGAGAAACCGGCGTGCCAGGGAGCCGGAAATTCCCAGACGTTCGCTCATGTCAGTTTCCCGGGTTGCCGGCCTTCAGGAAAATGGTGGCCTGTACCGGGTCCAGGGCTACCTGCTCACCCTCGTGCAGACCGGCGAGCACTTCCCGCGAATCGCCATGCCGCCGGCCGACCCGCACCTGGCGAAACACCACTCGATCGCCGACCAGCACGTACACCCCGGTAACTTCGCTGCGGTGCACCACGGAACGTTCCGGAACCAGGAGACGCTGCGCCTCGCCGGTGGCGACGGCCAGCTTCACAGCCATGCCCGGGAAAAGCCCGTGCGTGCCCTCCGGCAGCGCAACCCGGACGCGGAAACTGCGGGTCGCCAGGTCCGCACGCGGAGAAACCGTCAGGTCCCGGACCTCGATGGGCTGCGCACCATCTTCCAGCAACACCCGCGCGGTCCCGCCCGCGCGCAGGGGCGCCACCAGCCGTTGCGGTACGTAGGCGTTCACGCGCAGTGATTCCAGCGACAACCCGGTCATCAGCGCAGAACCCGGCTGTACTGTTTCGCCGGGTTGCACGCCGCGTTCCACCACGATGCCGCTGTAGGGAGCGCGCACCATGGTATGTTCGAGTTGCTCCCGGGCCTCGTCCACCTGGGCACGGGCGGCTTCCAGCGCCGCGCGCGCGGCCTTGAAATTGGCGACCGCGCGATCCAGGGCCGCCTTGCTGGCGACTTTTTGCGCATACAGCTCCTGGTGGCGGCGCTGGGCGTCGGCGGCCTCCTCCAGGCGGGCCCCTGCCTCTGTTGCCAGGCCTTCCGCCCGCGCCAGACGCGCCTGCTGTTCCGTGTCCCGCAACCGGACGACGACCGTCCCGCGGGCCACGTAATCGTCCACGTCGAATAGCACCTCCAGCACACGACCGCTGGTCTGAGCAGCAACGGTGGACTGGTTGACCGCCTCGACGGTGCCGTCGAAAAGCTCCTCGCTGGCCAGGCTGCGGTACTCCACCGGCGCGGTGGCCAGCGGCTCCGCGGCGAGCGGCGTGGCGAACAGTACAAAGGGCAGGACGGCCAGGGGTTTGCGGATGAAAATCATGCTGCCGGACTCGTGCGGGGGGCTACGCCTTTATGAGGGCTGAAAGGCCGGATATCAAGGGCGGCTGACACCCGCCGGGCCGGGGCACGTTAGAATGGCGGTGCTCCAGTCCTGCAGGAAAACATGAGCGATCCTCCATCCAGCCAGCGCCGTCTTGCGGCGGTCATGTTCACCGACCTGGTGGGTTTCAGTGCCCTGACGCGGCGCGACGAGGCCCTGGCCTTGCGTCTGCTGGAGGAACACCGACGCCTGCTGCGTTCGGTATTCACCGCCCACGGGGGTCGCGAAGTGAAGACCCTGGGGGATGGCTTTATGCTGGAGTTCCCCAATGCCCTGGGCGCGGTACGTGCCGGCCTGGCGATCCAGGAAACCATCCGCCAGCGCAACGCAGAACAATCCGCCACCGAAGTCATCCGCCTTCGCATCGGAATCCACCTGGGTGACGTGGAGTACCGCGACGGCGACTTGCTCGGCGACGGCGTTAATATCGCAGCGCGGATCGAACCCCTGGCGGGAGCCGGTGAGATCTGCCTCTCCGAGGACGTGGCGCGCCAGGTACGTCATCACCTGGAGTTTTCCCTGACCAATCTGGGTCCGCAACAACTTAAGAACATCGATGAAGCGGTGACGGTGTTTCGCATTGGCGCCAACGGGGGCGTCGCAAGCGACGCTCCCGACACCAGGGAAGAAGCCCTGTCCATCGCAGTCCTGCCATTCACCAATATCAGCGCCGACCCGGCGGACGAGTACTTCAGCGACGGCATGTCCGAGGAATTGATCAACTCCCTGTCCCGGGTCCCGGGCCTGCGGGTTGCGGCGCGTACTTCGGCGTTTTCCTTCAAAAACTCGGGAGAAGACATCGCCACGATCAGCGCGCGCCTGAAGGTACAGCGACTGCTTGAGGGCAGCGTTCGCAAAGCCGGGCGGCGACTGCGCATCACAGCCCAACTCATTGATGCCGCCGATGGCTACCCGGTGTGGTCCGGCCGCTACGATCGGGAGCTGGATGACGTTTTCGCAATCCAGGAGGAAATCGCCGGCGCCATTACCCATGCGTTGCGTATGACCCTGCCCGCGGTTCGGGGCCAATCGGACACACGCAACCTGCGGGCCTTCGATCTGTACCTGCTTGGTCGCGACCACATGTACCGGCGCACACCTGAAGACCTGGCGATCGCCATCGACCGCTTCCGGCAGGCGGTTCAACTGGACCCGGACTATGGGCTGGCCTGGACCGGTATCACCACGGCCTTTGCCCTGGCCACCGAGTACAGCGAGATGCCGATCTCCGAAGCGCTGCACCAGACCGTCGAGTCGAGGCGGAAGGCAATGCAACTGGCCCCGGAGCTGCCGGAGACCCACGCCGCCGATGGAGTATTGCGCTGGTTCCAGGGCAAACTGCCGGACGCGGCGAAGAGCCTGCATCGGGCCGTCGCGCTCAATCCCAATTTTTCCCTGGCCCACATGTGGCTGGGCAACGTCCTGGTCAGCCGCGGCCTGCTAACAGAGGGCCTCGAAGAATTCCGCGTGGTGCGCGAGCTGGATCCCCTGAATACCGCCAACCTGCGCAATATCGCCCTTGTTCTGCTGCGCACCAACAACCTGGATGAAGCCACCGAGGTTGTTTCGCAGGTACTGGAACACGATCCCCATGACAGCCGCGCCTACTGGATTCTCGCCGAGGGACATGTCCTGTACGGCCGCCTCGAAGAGGCCTGCCGCTGGGGCCAACAGGCCCTGGACGCGGATGCGGAAGCGTCCAGCCGGGTGCGGTGTTACGGCGCGCGAGCCATCGCCTGCACAGGCGTCTGTCTTTTCGACGCCGCGGACCAGGCAATCGCCAGCGCGAGAGCACTGGTGCCACGCAGCACAATGATCGCTGAGATCGCCGCGGAGACCCATTTCCTGGCAGGCGCCCACGAACGGATGCTCGAAACCACGCGCGAATGGCTGGCGGAGTCGGCGATTCCCGAACAAGGACCGCTGAGCCAGCGCCAGCGCGAGGCGGTCCTGTGGACGGGGCTGGCATCGATGCTCAATGGAATCCACGACCAGGCCATCGGGCACCTGGAGCGGGCCTTTGAGCCGGCGCACCAGTATAGCGACCTCGCTTACCTCGAAGTCGGTCTGCTCAGCCTGCTTGCCCACGTGTATGCCAGCAGTGGCGATGACGCCATGGGCACGATTACTTTGGACCGCGCACTGGCGGCCTGGGACTGGGTCAGTGACCACGGCGCGGATGACCCGTTGCTGACCCTGCAACGGGCGGCGCTCTACCTCCAGACCGGCGATCACCGCCTGGCCCTTGAATGGCTGGGCCGGGCAGTGGCCCAGGGCTGGCGCAGCCCCGGGTGGCTGGAACAGGATCCGCGCTGGGCCAGCGCGAAATCAGACCCTCCGGTTGCTGCGTTGTTGCAACAAATGCATGCGGACATCCACCGGGCCGCAGCCAGTGGCTGTTAGGCGGGAAATGGACCTCGCCGTTCGCAAGCTGCCGAAAATCAGCGTAGTCACGCCATCGCTGAACTGCGGTCGTTTCCTGGAAGAGACCATCCTTTCCGTATTGACCCAGGACTATCCCCACATCGAGCACCTGGTCATCGATGGCGGAAGTACCGACGCAACCCTGGATATCGTCCACCAATACGACGGGCAGCTCGCATATTGGGAAAGTCGGCCCGATCGCGGCCAGTCGCATGCCATCAATCGCGGTTTCATGAAGGCCACTGGCGACATCGTGGCCTGGCTCAATGGCGACGACCTGCTACTCCCGGGCGCCCTTTCCCGCATCGCGCTGGAGTTCACGCGAAATCCGGACGCGGCCATGATCTTCGGCTCCGGCGTGAAGATCGATGAACAGGGACGGCATCTGAAAGACGTGCCCTACCGATGTTTCGAAGCGGACCGGCTCAGCACTTCGTACTTCTTCCTGCAACCCGCATCCTTCTGGAGCCGTCGCCGGCTGCTGGACCTGGGGTGGCTGGACGAATCCCTGCACTACGCCATGGACTGGGACCTGGCGCTGCGTGCGAGGCGACGCAAACTGCGTATTGAAGCCATTCCGTACAAAATCGCCAGCCTGCGTATGCACGCAGCGACCAAGACCGCCACCGGCGGCAGCAAGCGGATGCGCGAGATCGCGCGCATCGGTCGACGCGCAAATGGCATAACCGACCCCAATTTCGTGGTGCACCTGGTGCTGCTCGGCGTCACGGGTCTGGGCGGTTCCGAGCGGATGCGGGCGCGGGTGCGCTCGGCCTTTCGTACACTGTATTCGCGGCCATTCATGGTCGCCTGAAGAAGCGATCTGCCGGGCTACCGACTGACGAGCTCACCCCGCACGCGTTCTGCCAACTGGTTGACGTCCCGGGACCATGGCGTTTCCTCCGCGGGATGACCCGGGCAACGCAAGCCGTGCTTCACCACCAGGTTGGTCAGAATGG
Source organism: Gammaproteobacteria bacterium (assembly GCA_022340345.1). GTDB lineage: Bacteria > Pseudomonadota > Gammaproteobacteria > HyVt-429 > HyVt-429 > JAJDOE01. The sequence goes on along the minus strand of JAJDOE010000086.1, from coordinate 35,030 downwards.
ACTGATCGTGGCGGTGGGCGATAAAGCCCGGCAGGTTGGGCAGGCCACAACGGTTGGGCTGATCGCTGACCACGCGCGGATCGCGGCAGTACCGCATCCATTCCCGCAGAATGGAAAAGGAGCGTCCCCCGCGCTGCCACAGGCTGAAACTCGCCTGGACCTGCGGGTGTTCCCAGTAGGCAGGATGGTCGCAAGCCATCAGCACGAAGCAGTCCCGCCGCGTCCAGCACCGGTTGGCGCCGTGTTGTGGGATATAAACGCCCGGCAGGATTCCCGCACCCTGTTCGCGGCTCCACTGCACCAGGGGATCAATGTCCCGACGAAACAGGTTGCCCTTGTCCGGATCCGTTTCGCTGGCCCGCCCCACGTCCCAGTACGCGACGATCGCCCCGGGCGGGGCATTTTTGAGTGCCCGATAGATGATGTACGGCTTCCATGCCCAGTAGCCGGCGCCCCGCTGGTGCCGGAACACCGAGCGGGACCGCCAGTAGAAAACGGTTCGCCGCAGCTTCCGCCAGGTCCAGGGAATGACCCGGTCGAAGCCATGTTGCAGCGCGCTCTGGTTGAGATGGTGTTGCCGCTGTTCCCAGGATCCCTGCTTGGGGTCCAGCGAGGCGGCAAAAGAAACCAGGATCAGCATGTTCGTTCCCGCAGGCTGCAAGTTACCCGAGGAAATACGAAAGTACCGCGATCAAAAGGAAGGCGAAGAAAATCACGCCAAGAATGTGCGCGGTATCGGACAGGTCAGACCACCACCACTGGCCGCCGGAAGCGCCCTCCGTTTCCGGGCGCGGGCGCGCCGGCTGGCGCGCTTCCCGGAGTTTGCGTTCCAGGGTCTCGACCACCCGGGAACCGGGAACCGAGGAACCCAGTACCCGCACAACCTTGTTCAGGTCGATTGCGGATTCCCGCTCGCCCGCAACCAGCAGGTCTCTCGCGTACTCCACGATCAGCGGGTCGGCGCCAAAATACGCCTGCAAAAATTCCCGCTCCATGCGGTCTCCGATTTCCACGTACCGCGAAAATTGCTGGCTATCCAGAAGGTACGCGCGGTAGCTAACCGCCAACGGATAAAAGATCCGGCGAAGACGCTGTTCCCATTCCAGCATCCCCGGGTGGTATTCAGCAGCGATTGCCCACGCTTCGTCCTCGTAGCTAACTCCACCCGCGGGCTCGGGCCGGGAGAAAACAGGCTCGGCCTGCTGCACCCCACCGCCCCGGCCCGCATCGTATTCGCAGCGGAGGCCCGCGTCGCGCAACACCGCACAGGCCTCGTTGACTGCGTTGGCGGTCGCCGGTTGCTCTGTGGTGTCGATAACTGCCGGAAGGGCGCGGCAGGCGGCACGGATCAGCCGTTCATCCGCGGACGGTGCCAGGCCGAGCACGCCGTAGTAGTCATTGTTCGAAGCCATGCTGGATGCCACTGCGTCGCCGCCGACGAATCTGTCCGGCCACGCAAGTATTGCACAAGCAATTGTAATGGTTGACCGCAACCGATCGTGAACGATCAGTTGCGGCCGTCGATTTTATCGTCACGTTGCATGAAAATGCGTCATAAAGGATCATTGCAGGCATGCCCGTCCGCGAACGGCAGGTGGACTTTTCGGAGTACGCAGCCGCCGACAAGTACGATGAGCTCATCACGCCCCAGGGAACGGCCCGGGCCGGTGCTGGCGGTATCGTCTCCCACCTCCGCCGCCTTACGCACAAACGCCTGATCGCGCGCCAGCAGGCCGCCGACCTTGCCATCCAGGCCATGGGCATAACCTTCACCGTATACAGCGAGGGGGAAAACATCGACCGGGCCTGGCCCATGGACATCATCCCGCGGGTCATCAGCCTGCGGGAGTGGCGCCGTCTCGAAGAGGGCCTGGTGCAGCGGCTCACCGCCCTCAATCTGTTCATCAACGACCTGTACAACGAACAACGGATTCTGAAGGACAAGGTGGTACCGGCCGAACTGCTGCACAGCTCCGGCAATTACCTCGAGGCCTGCGCCGGAATCACACCGCGACATGGTGTCTGGGCGCACATCTGCGGATCGGACCTGGTGCGCGACGGCGACGGCACGGTATACGTACTGGAGGACAATCTGCGGGTACCGTCCGGCGTTTCCTACATGCTGGAAAACCGCGCGGTGACAAAGCGGGTATTTCCGCAGCTTTTTCGCAAACATTCGATTCTTCCGGTGGATGACTACCCGGGCCAGTTGTTCGACACCCTGGCGGAGTTGTCGCCACGCCCGCTGGACTACCCGGAGATCGTGGTGCTCACGCCGGGCATTCACAACTCGGCTTACTTCGAGCACGCCTACCTGGCCCAGCAGATGGGAGCAGAATTGGTGGAAGGCCCGGACCTGGTCGTAGGCGACGATGACTGCGTCTACATGCGCACGATCCACGGTCTGGAGCGCGTGGACGTGATTTACCGGCGGGTGAACGATGATTTTCTCGACCCGGAAGTTTTTCGCGAGGATTCATTGCTGGGCACCCCCGGCCTGTTCCGGGCCTGGCGCAAGGGCAACGTAGGGCTGGCCAACGCCCCGGGGGCAGGCGTGGCGGACGACAAAATCGTCTACACCTTTGTCCCGGAGGTCATTCGTTACTACCTGGACCAGGATCCGATCATTCCCAACGTGCCTTCCTACCTGTGCACTGACCCCAAGCAACGGGAGTATGTGCTCGCCAACCTGGCGAAACTGGTGGTCAAACCCGCCAACGAATCCGGTGGCTATGGCATGCTGGTGGGGCCAGCCTCCACCGCAGCGGAACGCAAGCGCTTCGCAGCCCTGATCAAGAAAAGACCCCGCAACTACATGGCACAGCCGGCGCTGAACCTTTCCACCGCGCCGACCCTTTGCGACGGACGGATCGAACCGCGCCACCTGGATCTGCGTCCCTTTTCCCTGCAGGCGGGGAGCAGCAAGGTTTCCGCCGGCGGGCTGACCCGGGTCGCCATGCGCCGCGGCTCCCTGGTGGTTAACTCGTCCCAGGGCGGCGGCAGCAAGGACACCTGGATCGTGGATACGGAACGCTGATGCTGTCGCGGGTTGCGGAACGCTTGTACTGGTGCGCCCGCTATCTGGAGCGGGCGGAGAATACCGCTCGCCTGGTGCGCACCTACCTGCAACTTTCCCTTGACCTGCCCGCGAAGGCGCAACCCGGATGGGGTTTGGTGACCGAGGTGCTTGGCGCCGAAGAGGGATTTTCCAAGCGGCGCCGGGCGCTGAACGAGAAGAACGTTTTGCCCTTCGTTACCCTGAGCACGGAACACCCGGTCTCGATTGCCAGCACCATCGGCATGGCGAGGGAGAACCTTCGCACGACCCGGGAAATCGTCCCCAGCGAGGCCTGGGAACGGGTCAACGCGCTGCACCTGTACGTCCGGCGTCGGGCCAGCTCCGGCACATCCGGCGGTCGATACCGGATGCTCAGCGAAGTGGTGCAGCGCTGCCAGCAGATCACCGGACTGTTGAGCGGCACCATGAATCACGGCGATGGGTACCAGTTCCTGCGTATCGGCCGCAATCTCGAACGTGCCGATATGACCAGTCGCATACTGGACGTAGGCTCCGCCCACGTGCTGGGCGGTAAGGTGGAGCAGGCCCCCTACGAATACATACTGTGGATGAGCGTGTTGAAGTCTCTGTCTGCCTACCAGATGTACCGCCAGCACGTACGTCGCCGGGTGCGTGCCACCCAGGTGCTCGCCTTTCTGCTGAAGGCGGTGGAGTTTCCGCGCTCCATCGCTCATACCCTTGAGGAAGTGCGCGCCAGCCTCATGCGCCTGCCGAACCCGGCCCCCGCCCTCAAGGCGATGGCCGACGTGGAGTCCCGGCTGGAACAGGCTGACACCGACGAGTTGCGTGGCGAGCGCCTGCGCCAGTTCATTGATGAACTGCAGCAGGACCTGGCCCGGATTCACACCCAGTGCGACCGGATCTGGTTCCATCCCAACGCATGAAACGCTTTCTTTGTGTCTGCGGCCAGCGATTGTATTTTGAGAACACCAGTTGCGGCAGCTGCGGCCGGGTGGTCGGGTTCGACCCGTACGCTCTCGAGATGCAAAGCGGCGAACTCGAAGGCAAAGACGTGCTGCACTCCGCGTTGGTCCGTTACCGCCTGTGTGCGAACACCCTGGAATATGCCAACTGCAACTGGCTGTTACCGGCGGATGCCAGTGAAAAACTTTGCCTGTCCTGCAGCCGTAACCGCACCATTCCCAACCTCGAAAATCCGGACAATATCGGCCGCTGGGCGCGCATCGAGATCGCCAAGCGCCGTCTGATATACACCCTGCTGGGACTGGAACTGCCGATTCACAAGTACTCCGGCGCCTGGCACGAGGGGCTACTCTTCGATTTTCTGGAGGACCAGCGCAGCAACCCGTGGGTGAAGGAGCACTTCGTAACCACCGGGCATACCCAGGGCGTCATTACCGTCAACGTGCTGGAGGCCGACGACGCACAGCGCGCCCAGCAAATGGAGTTGATGAACGAGAATTACCGGACCCTGTTAGGACATTTCCGGCACGAGGCCGGCCACTATTATTTCGATGTGCTGGTGCGCGACGCCGACCGGCTGGGGGAATTCCGAAACCTGTTCGGGGACGAGAGCCGGGATTACGCAAAGGCCGTCGCCGATCACTACAACGACGGCCCGCCCGGGGACTGGCAATCCCGTTACATCAGCATGTACGCGGCATCCCATCCACACGAAGACTGGGCGGAGAGCTTCGCCCACTTTCTGCACATTACCGACGCGCTGGAGACCGCCATCGCCAACGGCTGGCACCTGCCGGGAGTCAGCGACATCAATAACTTCGAGGATTGCCTGTCGGGCTGGGTGCAATTGTCGCTGGTGCTGAACGAAATGAACCGCAGCATGGGGCTGGCCGACGCCTACCCCTTCGTGATCACGGATGCGATCCGCGACAAGCTCGCTTTCGTACGCAGTTGCTTCTGATCAGGAACTGATCAGGTCTGGCCGCCGTCGATGGCGTGCAGCTCGCCGTGGCGGTCGCGCCGCTCCCAGGAAAATGACGGCAGCTCGGAAAATGCCTGTTTGATCTTTTCGTTCCAGGCCTGTCGCACGCGGCGCAAGTACTCGTCGTCCTCGTCCAGCCGGATGTAGTGCGCCGTGCCGCCCCGTTCATAGACCAATACCTCGATCGGCGGTCCGACGGTGGCGTTTGACTTGAGAGTGGAGTCCATGGACACGATCGCACAACGGGCGGAATCGGCCAGCGATGTCTCCCGGGTAATAATTCGGTCAAGTATGGGTTTGCCGTACTTGCTTTCACCGATCTGCAGGTAGGGCGTCTCCCGGGTGGTGGAGATGAAGTTGCCCTCCGGGTAAATCAGGCAGCAGCGGGGTTTGCCATCCCCGATCTGGCCGCCGAGGATTAGCGTAGCCGAGGTATCGACCTTCTTGTCGTTTACCGCACTGGCGGACCGCTGCTGGATCTCGCGGCTGATGTCGCCTACGTAGGCGGCGGCATCATTGAATTTCTCAAAGCTATACAGGTTCGGTTCCGCATTCTCCTCGATGCCACGCTTGAGCGCCCGCACCACCGACTGGGTCGTGGACAGATTGCCCGCCGTGAGCAGCATGAAGAAACGGCCCGCCGCCCCGTCGAAACGATGCATCTTGCTGTAGGTGGCGATCTGGTCCGGGCCCGCGTTGGTGCGCGAGTCGGAACAAAAAACCAGGCCGTCGTTGACGGCAATGGAGACACAGTAGGTCATAGATTGCGCTTCGCCGGCGGAAGCCGGCCCTGCGGAATTCTAGCCCACTCCGGCGCTCACGGTCAGACCCCTGAAATCGCCGGGTTTTTACCGGCTTTCCAGGCCCAGGTAGCGGCTGCGGTGCACATCCAGCAGGTTGTCACGCCAGCCGGTGACGCGCGCCGCGACCAGGTTCCGGGAGGCGTGGTGGTACACGGGAATCAATCCGTGCTCCTTCAGTGCCCGCGCCTCCGCCCGCCGCAACAGCGCCGCACGCTGGTCCAGGTCGGTGGCGGCCGCCGCCGCACGGGTCAGCCGGTCGTACTCGTCGTCCCGGTAGGCCCCGAAGTTGTTGGCCCCGGTTGCGGACTGAAGCAACAAGGTGAATGTCTGCGGGTCGCTGTAGATCGCCAGCCAGCTCGCCAGGCCCAGGTCGAATGCTCCCGACTGCAGCCGCGCGTAGTGCACGGCGGTTTCGGTGGACAGGAGCTTCAGTTCCACTCCCACCGCCTTCCACATGGACTGCGCCGCCACCGCCACGCGCTCGTCGTTCTGCGACGCCCGGTAACGTAGCTCAAGCCGTAACGGTCGGGCGGGTGGATAACCGGCTGCGGCCAGCAATTCGCGCGCCCGCGCCTGGCGGCGATCGAGGGACCAGCCCGCCCACGGATACCGGGCCGGCGTGGTGTAGTTGGCGGTGCCTGCCGGGACCAGGCTGCGGGCGGGCTGTTCGCCACTGCCGAGCACGCGGGTGGCGATGACCTCGCGGTCCAGGGCCAGGGCGAGAGCGGCGCGCACGCGCCGGTCCTGGAGTTCCGGGCGCCGGTGGTTCACGGCAATAAAAGTCAGCCCGAGATAGGGTTCGGTGCGCACCACCTCTGGACCAAGACGCTCCCGCAGCCAGCGGGCCTTGCCACTGGGGAAGTCCCGCACCACGTCCATCTCGCCGGCCCGGTACCGTTGTACCGCCGCGTCCCTGTCCTCCTGGACGTGATAAATAACGCGGTCCAGCCCCACCGCAGCGGCATCGTAAAAATGCGGGTTGCGGCGCAACGCCACAAAGGCATTAGCGACCCGCTCGTCCAGGATGAAGGCCCCGTTGACAACGACGTTTTCCGGCGCCGTCCAGGCACGCCCGTAGGCCTCTACCGCCTGGCGCGGCACGGGCATGGCGGCAAAGTGCATCAACAGCCCCGGGAAATAGGCGACTGGACGGGCGAGGCGAATACGCAGCTTCCGCTCGCCGATGGCCTCCACCGCCACGGCCTCGGCCGGGCCCTTGCCTGTGGTGTAAGCCCGTGCACCACGGATAGCGAAAAAAAAGTCCGCATAGGGACAGGCGGTCTCCGGCGCCAGCATGCGCCGAAACGAATAGACGAAGTCGGCCGCGGTCACCGGGGTGCCGTCCGACCAGTTGTGCTCACGGAGCGCGAACTCGTACGCCAGGCCGTCCGGTGAAACGGTCCAGCTCTCGGCAGCGCCGGGCTGGACCGAACCGTCCGGCCCCTCGGTAGTGAGGCCCATGAACATGTCGCCCACGATACGGTTCTCCCACACCCCGGTGATCACGTGGGGGTCCAGGGAAGCGGGTTTGCCCGGATTCGCTACGTGCAGTACGCGGAGTGGCCCCGCCGCGGCCGACGGCAATACCACCAGCGCCAGAACCGCCAGCAGCGGGACCGTCCACGCCCGCGGCATCAGCTGCCGTCTTCCGCCGGCTCGAAGGGTTGCGTCGTAAAACCCTTGAGAGAACTCATGTCGTGCGCGTCGCGGCCAATTTCCACATCACTCTGCACGTAGCAGGTAATCAGCCGCCCCAGGGAAGTGAGCGCCTGTTCATGAATCCGCTCACAACCATGGCTGGCGTCCACGCCGAATGTGATCAGCGCGGTGCGGATGTCATTGCCCGCTTCCACCGCCGAGGCGCTGTCGCAGCGGTAGTGGCGGAAAATGTCGCGCTGAAAATCGATACGGTATTGCTCACACAAATCGATGAGCTTCTTGGTCAGGTGATAGTCGAAGGGGCCGCTGGAGTCTGCCATGGCGATAGTCACACCGTACTCCGAACTGTTCTGCCCAGGCGCGGTTGTTCCATTGTCGATAGTAACCATGGACGCGATGTCGCCGTGCAGCACTGCGGAGGCCCCGACTCCGACCTCCTCGGAAATGGAGAGCAGGAAGTAGGTGTCCACCGGCAACTGCGCGCCGCTGTCAACCAGCGCCTTGAGCGCGGCGAACATCACCGCCACGCCGGCCTTGTCGTCCAGGTGACGGGAGTTCAGGTAACCGTTATCCAGAAACTCCGGCCGGGGGTCGATCGCTACGTGATCTCCGATGGCGATACCCTGGCCGCGCAGGTCCGCCTCGCAAGTGGAATCCACGTCCACGCGCAGCTCCACCTGGTCCCAGTTGACCGGCTGCTGGTCAATCTCGTCTCCGTAGGTGTGACCGGACGCCTTGAGCGGGAGGATGGTTCCCCGATAGGCGCCGCTGGCGGTGAGTAGCGTACAGCGCGTGCCTTCCGCGAAGCGGCTGGACCAGTGACCGATCGGCACCAGACCAAGACGTCCGTTGCTCTTGAGCTCGCGGACCTGCGCCCCAAGGGTGTCGACGTGCGCGATAAAGGCCCGGGCCGGCTGACGCTTGCTGCCCTGCAGGCGGGCCCGAATGGCGCCGCGCCGGGTCAGTTCGTAGTGGATTCCCAGATCGTCGAGCGTATGACAGCAAAAACGGACAATTTCATCCGTGTAACCCGTCGGGCTGGGGATTTCCAGCAAATCGAGCAGTACGCGCTTCAGGTATTCGCCGTCGATAGGAAGGAATTCGGACATGGAGGTGGGGTTCTCTTTCAGTGGCATTCGGCGGTCAACCAGACCGGGTGGCCGTCTGTGGAAACAGGAGATCCACGAAACGCTCGGCGGTCGGCTGGGGCTCGTGGTTGGCCAAGCCCGGGCGCTCGTTTGCCTCGATCAGCACGTAGTCCTTTGACGCCGCCGAATCAACGATGAAGTCCAGGCCAACCACCGGAATGGCCAGGACGCGGGCGATACGCGAGGATACCGTGCGAAGTTCGTCGCTGAGTTCGTCGGTGACATCGTGCAGGGTGCCACCGGTGTGCAGGTTGGCGGTTTCGCGAACCCGCACCACTTCGCCCTCGGCCAAGACCTCATCCAGGCCAAACCCGGCCTTTTTCAGGCAACGGCGTGTCTCGTCGTCCAGCGGGATGCGGCTCTCTCCGCCGGTGGCGGCGGCCCGCCGCCGGCTTTGTTTCTGGATGAGGGTGGAAATCGTGTGCCGTCCGGTTCCCACGACCTGCGCGGGCTTGCGGATCGCGGCGGCTACCGGGTCGTTGTCGATCACGACTACGCGCAGGTCTTCGCCCTTTACGTATTCCTCCAGCACCACGCGGTCGCACAACCGGCGGGCCGCGGCGATGGCCTCCTCCAGTTCCACCGGATCGCTGATGTTGACGGACACGCCGTGCCCCTGCTCACCCTGGGCGGGCTTGACCACCAGGGCAGCGGCGCGTGCCAGGAATTTCTCATTGGCGGACGGGTCGGCCGCCAGGCGCTGCTCCGGAACCCGAACACCGGCACCCGCGAGCACGCGATGGGTCACGACCTTGTCGTCGCAACGGCTCATAGCCACAGCCGTGGTCAGTTCGCTGAGGGACTCACGGCTTACGATGCGCCGGCCACCGAATTCCAGGGCAAAGTAGCCATGATCCGCGTCGAGCACCTCGACCGCGATTCCGCGTCGCACCGCCTCGTCGACGATGATCCGGGCATACGGGTTCAGGTCCGATTCCGGCTGCTCCCCTGTGTAGAGGCTGGCGTTGATGGCGTTGCGGCGCTTAACGCAGAACACCGGCACCCGCTCGAAACCCAGGTCTTCGTACAAACGGATCACCGCGGTGTTGTCGTGCATCACGGACAGATCCATGAAGGCCCGCCCCCGCGCCGCGTAGTGATCCGCGATGTTGGCTACTAATGAGCGTCCCACGCCGGGTTGCTGCGCCTGGGGATCCACGGCGAGGCACCACATGCTGGACCCGTTCTCCGGGTCATCGAAGGCTTCCCGGTGATCGATCCCCATCACGGTCCCGATCAGTTCACCGGAAGCGGGGTCCTCGGCGAGGAAGAATTCGATCACGCGGCTGGCGCGCTGTTCCCAGATGAATTCCGGGTCCGCCGAGACCATGCCCTGGCTGGACAGCAGGCGTTGTACGTGGTCCGCGTCGCTGCGGCGCTGCAGGCGCCGTACCTTGAAACCCGCCGGTTGAATGCGACTCGCCCGGTAGTTAGCCATCCACAGGCGATAGGTATGGGAAGGGTCCAGGAACAGTTCCTGGGGCGCCATGGCCAGCACCACGTGCGGATCACGCAGGTACAGTGCCAGATTGCGCAAACCGCTCTCCTCGTTGCAGATCGCGTCCGCCAGTTGTCGATTGCTGCTGAAGGTGTGCGCGAAGATCAACTTGCCCCAACCACAGTTGACGAAGGCGTTTTCGGTCAGGCGTTCTCCCTGGAACCGGGGTTCCTTCGACCGCCAGCGACCCAGGGAGACGCTGCCGATTCGTTCGATACGATGTCGAGTGCGGGCACTCATACTCTCCTCCTAGGCCGCGTGGGTCTGGAGCCAAACTTCCAGCGCCGCCACCTGCCACAGCTTGGAACCCCGCAGCGGGGTCAGGTGTTCTGTTGGTGCGTCGAGCAGGGTGTCGATGTAGGGCCGGCGGAAAAGACCGCGCTCACGCGCAGCCTGGCTGTTGATCGCGTCCTTGACGAAGTCCAGGCTGTGCCCGTTCAGGTATTTCAGCGCCGGGACCGGGAAATAGCCCTTGGGCCGGTCGATGACCTCGGCCGGCAACACCTGCCGCGCGGCCTCCTTAAGAATGTATTTCCCTTCCGGAACGACCTTCATTTCCGGGGGGATGCTGGCGGCCAGTTCGACCACCTCGTGGTCGAGGAAGGGTACACGCGCCTCCAGGCCCCATGCCATGGTCATGTTGTCCACCCGCTTCACCGGGTCGTCCACGAGCATCACGGTGGAATCCAGGTGGAGTGCCTTGTCCACGCTCCGCTGCGCGTCGGCGACAGCGAAATGGCGCTCAACAAAATCGCGGCTGTAATCCGAACCGTACCAGCGTGAATCCAGCGCCTGGCCCATCTCGTCGTGGTCGCGGTCGAAGAAGCCCCTGGCGTAGTCCGCAGCGGGTTGTTTGGACTCCATCAGCGGCGGGTACCAGAAATAGCCGCCGAAGATCTCGTCCGCGCCCTGTCCGCTCTGCACCACAGTCACATGCTGAGAGACCATCTGGCTCAGCAGGAAGAAGCCAATGGCATCGTGACTGACCATGGGTTCGTTCATGGCGCGAAAGCAGGCGGGCAGGGTCTCTACCAGTCGCTCGGAACCGACCTCGATACGGTGGTGCACGGTTCCAAAGGTATTTGCGATCAGGTCGGAATAGCGGAACTCATTGCCCTCCTCGTTGCCGGCTGCCTCGAATCCGACCGTGAATGTATTCAGGCCGCTGGCTCCGTTACGGGCCAGGAGCGCCACCACCAGGCTGGAATCGACACCTCCCGACAGGAGTACGCCCACCGGGACGTCCGCCACCATGCGCCGCTGCACCGCGCGATCCAGCGCAGCCAGCACCTGATCGCGCATCTCCTCGAAGGGCGGATGCTCGATGCCGTTGTAGTGGGGCTCCCAGTAGCGCTCCACATGCCGACCGCCATCCGGGCGCACCACCATGATCGTGGCCGGTGGCAACTTCCGGTAACCGGCTACGATGGTATGCGGCGCGGGGACCACGGAGTGGAAACTCATGTAGTGGTGAAGGCCGACCGGGTTGATTTCCGCCGGCTGCTCCGCTACGGCCAGCAACGCCGGAAGGGAGGAAGCAAAGCGCATCACGTCGCCGGAATCTGTGAAATACAGGGGCTTGATACCAAGACGGTCACGGGCCATGAACAGGCGTCCGGTCTCCTGCTCCAGGATGACAAACGCGAACATGCCGTTCAGGTGCTTGACGCAGTTTTTTCCCCAGGCCGCGTATGCCTTGAGCAGCACCTCGGTATCGCTGGTGGAACGGAAGCTGTGACCCAGGCCCCGGAGTTCCTCGCGAAGCTCCCGGTAGTTATAGATGCAGCCGTTGAAGACAATGGCCAGCCCCAGCTCCGTATCCACCATGGGTTGGGCTCCCCGGTCGGAAAGATCAATGATCTTCAGCCGGCGGTGTCCCAATACCACGTTGCCGTGCCGGTGAATGCCCTCCGCGTCCGGGCCACGCGCGGCCTGCCGTCGGTTCATTTCCCGCACGGCCTCCTCGCTGGCCGGTTGTCCATCGAAGCGGATCTCTCCGGCTATGCCACACATGTCGGTACCTGGACCTCCCGAAATTTTCTGAAAATGAAAGACAAACGAACCGCGGTTTTAGACCCGACCTCGCCCGGGCCCGCGCCCGGAGTCGACTCCCGCAGTGATCAGTAACGGCGCCGCATCCAGATCGCCGGCGGACATCATTTCGACCAGCGACGAGAGGGAGTCCTGAATCTGTGCCTGGCGGCGCACCGGCAGGGCGTTCAGCTTCTCCAGGAAGCCGTGCTCCAGCGGCGGCGGCGCCTTACGCACCATGCGCCGGCCCCGCGGCGTGAGCCGTACGCGCACCCGGCGCTTGTCGTCCTGCTGTCGCTCACGGATCAGAAATTCCTGCGCTTCCAGCCGGTCCAGGATGCCGCTGACGGTAGCCGGGCTCAGGCTCATGGCCCGGGCCAGCTCACCAGTGAGCATGCCGGCCGGGTTGTCGAGTTGGCGCAGGCACAGCAACTGCGGACCGCTGAGGCCGTACTCGGTGATCAACCGGCGGCTGTACAAATCCACGGCGCGCATGATGCGTCGCAGGGACCGCAGGATGTCATCCTGGTATCCGGGCAAGGGGCGGGCCTGCGAGCCGCGACTTTCTGTCGATTTGCTTTGCATACGAATGTTTCGCATACTAACCATTATCGTGCACCGCGGCAACTCGCCGCCCGCCGGACATCCAGGTGCGCGTCCCTTTTACCTCCGTGACTACGGCGCTGCGCACCGGCCAGCGCCGCCACGCAGCAAAAACAGGAGAGAGATGTATTTACGGACCTATATCGCAGCCCTGGCAATCATTGCGGCCTCCGGCCTCGCCGTTGCCGCCGCCGATGAAGGCGACAAAACCACGCTGGAGGACGTCAGACAGGAATCACAGGAGCTGGCGGAAACCCTCAAACACTACGGTGCCAATCAGCGCGACCAGGCCCTCAAAACCAGCCGTGACGCCCTGTCCGCCCTGGATAAGCGCATGGACAAGCTGGAAACCCGCGTCGACAGCCAATGGGACCAGATGGATCGGGCGGCACGCGAGCAGGCGCGGCAAAGCCTGCGTGCCTTGCGCGAACAGCGGCTCAAACTGGCGGTGTGGTACGGCAGCCTGAAGCAAAGCTCCGCGGGCGCCTGGGCGCACATGAACAAGGGATTCTCGGACGCCTATGGCGCTCTTCAGGAGGCCTGGAAGAAGGCCGAACAGGAGTACGCCGATGACCGCTGAGACGGGCCGGACAATGCCCGCGCCACCGGCGGTGTGGCTCCGCGGCAGCCCCGGGTAGCCGGGGTTTCAGTCCGCGAGCCGCTCCAGGTAGGCACGAATTCGCCGCGCGTTCGCACCCACGTCGCTGCGCCCGACCCGGGATACCGATCGCACATCGACCCGGCAACTCTGGTCGCTCTGCGCAAGGCGGATCACCACGTCGTCCTTGAAGCCAAACCACAGGGTGGTCGCGGTCGCCTCGATGCGACCGGAATCCGGTTCCTCGGCCACCAGCTCCCAGCCCATGGCACGGGCCGCCGAAAGCGCACGCGAATAACATGCCGCCCGCTCCATGGTCAGCACCAGTGGCTGGATCTGTGGATAGGCCGTGCGCTGCTGGGCGGCGATCTTCTCGCCGCCGTACTCCGCCGGATTCGGGGCCCCGGCCCGCAGGGGCAGGATGGCGCGGAACCCGGGTGGATTCGCGGTATCGGTACTGATGTCGTGGATCGGCGGGACCCGTCTCGCCTCGGCACGCCAGGCGGCGGGAACCGCGAAGGCCAGCAGGCCGGCGAGAAACGCCGGCACAAGCAGTGCCGTCGCCCGCCGCTGTTTTGGCGAAACCACCAATGCCAGCAGGCAACCCGCGGCGCCGGCCGCGCCCAGCCAGGCACCCCAGCGCAGCAACTGGAACGCCGTGGCCAGGCTCCACACATCTGCCCGTGTCGCCGGTCCGGCGACGACAACCAGCAGCACGCCAACCATGCTCAGCGAAACCACCAGCCATTGAAAAATCTTCATGTTCTTCTCCGCAATAGCCTGAGCCGGATCCGCGTTCGGTCAGGCCCGCTCCAGGGGTGGCGGGAACCAGCTGGCATCGACCACGTCCTGCCGGCCTTCATAGATCCGAAGACCAAGCTGGTAGGAACCGGAAGGCGCCGGCAACCAGTTGCTGGTGTCGTCCGGCTGGTCACCGCCGATGGTGATCTTCAATCCGTCGGCATCCCGCTTCAGCCCCGGCGTGCGATCCCCCAGGCTGTAGCGATTGAGCGGGTTGTCATAGAAGAACCGGTCCGGCCCATATACCGTGAGTGACCAGAACGCGCCGGCCGGAGGCTCCTCTCCCGGCGGGAAATGCAGCGTAAGCGGGTGACTTCCATCCAGCGGCTCGTCCCGGTTATCCAACTGTGCCGAGTAGCTGCTGTTCTCGATGCGATGGTGGCCGCCGAGCCCCATCTGGGCGCTCGCCGCCCGGGACGTGACGTCGTCGCCAAACTGGGTTCCCTTGGAACGGGTTCTCCAGCCGTTGCGGGTTTGGTAGGCGCCGAACCCAAGCGACCGTACTCGAATATTTCCCAGCATCACACCAGCGGCCAGGTCCTCCGGATCGGCGCCGTTGTCCAGAAGATCCTGCTGCTCTGCCGTGAGTTGCGGATGCCAGGCCGCCGGTGGCTCGATCTGCAGGGCTTGCCGAAGTTCGTCAAAAAACGCCGCTCCCGCGGCAGCCACCCGGTCCGGACGTCCCGGCGGCCATTCCAGTCGGCCGGTGGGGTGATCCGGTGGCGTAACCACGTTAAAGGATTGCTGTATCGCCTGGGCGCGCGCGAGATCTTCCGGTCCGTCCACCAGGGTTCGAACCAGCACCCAGACCGTGGGTGTGCCGATGGCAATCCGGTCGGGCCGGTTTTCGGGATCGTGCTCCGTGTCCGGATCGTAGGTCAGCCGCACCGACGCTCCACCTACGCCGTATTCCCGTCGGCTGACATAGTTCACATGCGTAAAGGCATCGAGCAGCATCACGGACCAGTACCGGCCAGGTTCATCCATGGCCGGCACTTCCAGTTGCAGGTCACCGAAGCAAAGATCGAACCAGCCGGAGGAGTACAGGGTGTCATTGTTTGGCGCAACGACGGCGCGCGAACTGGCGTCCGCCAGCTGATCGCGGTGTCGTAACACCCCCTCTCCCTTCATTCCACATTGCAGGGCCCGGGTTCGGTGCATGACCACGAGCGGGAGCCCCCACACGTAAACATCCGCTGCAATATCAACAGGAGAAGTCACTTGTCATTTCCGCGACGAGAAAGAGGGTGAAGAAAGGGTTTTCGAAAAGCTCGGAGCGCCATACTACGTCAATTTGCACGAGGCAACCTCCCGCAATAGCGGGCTCGCAACCCATTTCCCGCGGGCCAATGTGGGTTCGCCCCGCGGATACGGAGCCGCCTGCCGGAATCGTCCCGACCCGGGGCAGTGCGGTAAGTCCTGCTTTGGCGCTACACTGCGAAACGAATGCGATCACCACGCACCGCCATCCATGCGCCTGCTTGACCGTCTCGCTGCGCTGCTCGGGTCAACGGCTCCAGACGTCTACAGCCTGCACCATCAGCACAACCACAACCTCGGTGATCGGTATTGCACGCCGCTGGCCTTCCTTGCGCATCGCGGCGTACGTCCTCGAGCCCTCCACATGTCCCTCACCGACCGTCGCGTTCGCGGCTTGCGCGACAGCTGGGTCATTCTCGGTGGCGGCGGACTTTTGAACCCGTGGTGCTGGAACGAGGTTATCGTTCCTTTGCATGAACGTGGCAACCGCCTGGTCGCCTGGGGTATCGGCCACCATCACGACGACGTTCCGGAATTCCGCTACCGGTCCGGAACTGCCGGTCACTGGCGGGATTCCCTGGCGTCCTATCTCCAGGACTATCCGCCCAAGACCTTCAGCCTGTGTGGCCTGCGTGACCAGTCGCCGGATCTGGCCGGCGCGGAACACGTGCAGTACGTTCCCTGCCCCAGCTGTTTGCATCCCGCCTTCGACGGCCGCTACCCGATACGCCACGAACACGTGGTGTACGAACAGTCCGTGCTGGATAGCATCCCGATCAACGGACCGCGGCGCGGGAACCTTGGGGACACGCCACTGGAATCGCTGCTTTCTTTTCTCGGCAGCGGTGAATCGATTCTCACCAATAGTTATCACGGTGCGTACTGGGGACTACTGCTCGGACGTCGCGTCGTTCTCTACGAACCCTGGTGCACCAAGTTCGCCCTGATGCCGGTGGAGTTGCCAGCGGCGAACGCGGACAACTGGCGGAGACTGCTCCCGGGTGTGGCGGCGCCGGTGGGTTTCCTGGAGGACTGCCGCAGACGCAACACCGAGTTCGGTCAAAGCGTGCTTGCCGCCATGGACAACCATGAAAAATGAATGAGATCCCGATCAACCTGAGCGCCTGGCCAGGCGCAATGGAAATCGCGCTGCCTCCGGATTTGCCGTCAATTTCGGTGGTTACGCCCAATTTCAACCACGGGAAGACACTGGAGCGCACCCTGCGCTCGGTACTCGGCCAACGTTATCCCGGGCTGCAATACGTAGTGGTAGACGATGCAAGCACCGACGACAGCCCGCAAATCCTGGACGCATTCGAAGGAGAAATTGACGTCATCCGCAGCCCGGAACGCAGAGGCCAATATGTGTCAATCAACGAAGGAATGTCGCGATGCCGGGGCGACATCCTGGCCTGGCTCAACAGCGACGACATTTACCTGCCCTGGACCCTGGCGCTGGTGGCACACATCTTTTCCAGGCATCCCGATATCCAATGGATAACGGGTATCCCCACGGTCATGCAGGGCGGTGCGATCGTCGCCGTCGGGCGTTGCCGGCCCTGGCCCCGCCGGCTGATCCGGGCGGGCCTGTGCGATCAGAGACATCTGCCCATGGTCCAGCAGGAGAGTACCTTCTGGCGGCGCGGCCTGTGGGAGACCGCCGGCGGTCTCGATACCCGTATCGATTTCGCGGGTGATTACGAGCTTTGGACACGCTTTGCGCGCGAGGCGGAATTGGTCACCGTGCAGGCAATACTTGGCGGCTTCTCGTTCTATGGAACCAATCGCAGCATCGTTGGGCGGGAGACCTATCAACAGGAAATGCGGCGCGTCCAAAGCGCGATGGATGCAGACGACCAGCGCCTGCGGCGCCGCATGGACCAATTGCACTGGCTTGGGAGACTGGTAGATCGCAAGGCCCGCCTGCCGCGTCTGTTCGGTGTAGATCTCTCCGGACCGGTGTTGCGCCGATGCCTGGAGAAGAATGCCTTCCAACTCGAGCGTCACTGGTATCCCCTCAACCGCGCTCAGGGCTGAAATTCCCCGCCAGCAAATCCCCACGTTAGAGCCAAAAAAATCGGCGGCGGCCGGAAAAGACGGGAGAAACCATGAAGGAACGATTGATTAGCGAGCGGGTCGTGGATCACCCGGATTTTCCGCAGCGTCTCTTCCGCGGAAGAACTTCCGGCTGACCGAAACACCCGGGCCGGACTAATCGTCCCGGCTCAGCATCCAGATATCAGCCTCCGTGGAGAGCTGGGTAAAGCTGAGAATCCGCTTGTCCGGGGACAACGCCAGGCTGTCAATCGGCGCCTCCGCCGTGAAGATGACTTCGTGCGTCCCGGTTTGTGTGTCCAACCGGTAGAGCCGCTCTTCGTGAGCGACCAGGGCAAACCGGTCGTTCACAAATACGGCTCCACCTACCGCTCCGCCACCGAAGTCCATCAGAGGCCCCAGCTTTTGGGCTTCCAGGTCGAAGATCGCCAGGCCGCGGGGTTTGCTGTTATCCCCGAGGGTCCCGATCAGGCGCCGGCCGTCGGGAGAGAAATCCATACCGTTAAACTGCAGTTTCCCCTCCGTTTCAATTTTCAGCTTTCCGGCTTGCTGTCCGCGGAGCGGCCGTTCGAGTTCTAAACTCTCGTAGCGCACTTCCGTGCCCTTCGACAAGGCGTAAATCGCTTTCTTTCCGTCCGGCGAGAAACGTGGGCCGGTAGCAAATTCCCCGGGTGTGTCGGTGATCTGCGTCAGGCCGGTCCCGTCCGGCCGCACGCTCCAGATTTCGTAACTGCCGTTGCGATCCGAGTAGAACCAGATTTGCTTGCCGTCCCGGGACCACACCGGCCCCCGGTCCTTGGCGGCATCGTTGGTGAGCCGACGTCGGCCACTGCCATCCGGGCGGCTGATAAACAAATCCTCCTGTCCGCGGAAGGCGGAATACACAAGCCACTCCCCGTCCGGGGAGAACGCCCGCCCCTGGCCGAAACTGGCACTACGCAGAATCCATTCCGGATTTCCGACTACGCGCCAGGCAGCCGGATCGAAGGCCACCGAGAACAGTTTATTCCTGCGGCTTTCGGAGACGTATACCAGCCGCTTTTCATCTTTCGAAAGGGTCGGGGAGTGGCTCTGGGCGCCGACACCGCGGGTTACCGGCTGAGGTGAGCCCTGCACCTTGCCGCTGGTCTCATCGATTCGTACCCGCCAGATATTGCCACTGCCGCCCCGGTCACTGGCGAAATACAGGTAGCGCCCGTCCGGCGACCAGCGTGGATTCCAGTCGAAGTTGCCGCCCCGGGTTACCGCCACCGGTGGGCCGCCGCCGGCGGGGATGGTCCAGATGTCGCGTTGTCCTCCGCCCCCGGCGGGAAGGCCCCAGTAGGCGATCCGATGACCGTTCGGCGACCAGGCGGGTTCGACGACGTCGCCTTCGGAAATCCTCGTGGTCTGTCGCGATTTCACGTCCACCACCCAGAGCTCGCTGGTGTTGTTGCGGTCCTCGACCGACACCCAGTTCTCGGTTTCGAATGCGATCTTTTGGCCGTCCGGCGACCACGCGGGACGGGAACCGAAGTCTGTCAGCCGCACCACGGATTCGCCCAGGATGCCCATGAGAAAAATGCCGCCCCCGTCCCGCTCGGAACGAAATGCGATTCGTTTTCCGTCCGGCGAAAACGCCGGCTGGGTGTCATCCACCGGGGAATCTTTCGTGATATTGACGGCATTGCTGCCGCTGGTGTGCTGGTAAAAGATATCGAGGTTTTTTGGCCCGGTCCGCGCCACAAACGCCATGGTACTGCCATCCGCGGAAAGCGTCGGCAGCGATTCCGCTCCTGGCTTGTCGGTGAGCTGGGTGAACACACCCGCAGTAGCCAGCGACGGCGTTTCTTCCTCGTCCTGGCCGGATAGCCAGACCAGCCCGGAAAACACCACGGCCGCCAGCGCGGTACCCAGCGTCCCGTAGCGGAAGAGTTTTTCTTTTCCGGTCGCCGCGCCTGCACTGGCCAGCACACCTGTTGGCCGGATCTCGCCACTTTCCCACTCGCGGCGCATCTCGCCCAGTTCGGTGCGGATGTCCTGGGCGCTCTGGAACCGGTACTCCGGGTCCTTGGTCAGGCACAATTTGATTATCCGCCCCAGGTCCCGGGGCAGGTCCGGATTGACCTTCGGCGCCGGTACCGGCTCGTCGCGCAAAATGGAAGTCATCAGCGAGGCGCGGGTGTCGCCCTTGAACGGCCGGTTTGCGGTGGCCATTTCGTACAGCACGATGCCCAGGGAAAAGATGTCCGAGCGGTGGTCCACCGCCTTTCCCTCGATGGCCTCCGGTGACATGTAGGCCACCGTGCCCATCACTACGCCCTCCTCCGTAAGGTGCGTCAAGGTGGGCGCCTCGCTTTCGCTGACCTCCTCTGCCGGACCCACCAGTTTTGCCAGGCCAAAATCGAGGACCTTGAGGCGTCCCTCCGGGGTAATCATGACGTTGTCGGGTTTCAGGTCCCGGTGCAGGATGCCCTGGCGATGCGCGGTGCTGATCGCATCCGCCAGGGGCACCGAGTACTCGAAGAACTTGCTCAGCGGGAAACCCCGCGCGGGTATCGCCTCCGAAAGCATCTGGCCGTGCACCAGCTCCATGGTTAGGAAGCTGGTATCACCGTCGCGCTCGATGGAATAGATGGTGACGATGTTGGGGTGGCTGAGGGCCGCGATCGCCTTTGCCTCGCGTTCGAAGCGCGCGCGGCGGGTCTCGTCCGCGGCCAGCTCCGGTGGCAGGATCTTGATCGCCACCTCGCGATCCAGTTGGCTGTCCCGCGCGGCGAACACCTCGCCCATACCTCCGGCTCCGAGCTTGCCGGTGATTTGGTAGTGATTGAGGGTCTCGCCAATCTTCACAGGGGGCATTGAACCCCAAGCCCGCGATCCGCGTAAAGTGGATTCACTTTGCCAGGCAATCCAGGCACGCGCGAATCCGTTCCGCGTTGGCGGTCACGTCGCCGCGCCCAACCCGGGGCACGAGCGCAGGTCCACAAGGCAAGGGAGGTCGCTAAGGCGCTCGACGCAAGGGCCGCCAGCGATGGCGAAACAACAAGAGCACCGAATCAATGGCGACGAGCGGCAACGCCGTGATCGGATATCGGGGCAACTGGAAATACCTGGAAGAACCAGTCGCGGCGACGCGCGACCGGACACCAGGCGGTTGCCCTGTAATTTCCTTATGTGCGCCGACGTACAGAGTCGAACCGGCCGGCAAGCCTAATCTGAGGATTCATATTGTCACGCCAAAAAGCAGAGGCTCGAAAATGCTGGAAACCATTGCCGTCATCTTGCTGATTCTTTGGGTTCTCGGGCTGTCTACCGCCACCACCATGGGGGGACTTATTCATGTACTCCTGGTTATTGCAGTGGTGGTTATTCTGGTTCGCGTCATTCAAGGCAGACGCGTCCTGTAACTGACGGCCGCTCAATCTCCGCCAAGCGTTGTCCGGATGGAGATCTGCCATTGCGCCGATCCTGAACTAGGATCCGGCGTTCCTGCCCAATACAGTAAGGAGCCGCCAGCTATCTGGCTGGCACATTCCCTCTTCAGGCCGCCAGGATCGCGTGGATCATCCGCTTCTCCAGCGGCACCTTCCCAGTCCCAAAGTCACGGCGAAAAACGCTGGTCACATAGTGAAACATCGTATTCGAAAATCTGAACCATGGGGATCCGGTATGGCGGTACGGCTAGCTGTCGTAAGCCTGCTGGGCATACTCGCCATGCCGCAAAGCGCGGCCAGCGTCGCACGGGAGGGGTCCGGAGAAACGGCGCCGAAAACCGAACTTGTACAGGCCGAGCAGCAACTGCGGGAAATCCAGCAGTCGCTGGTGGAAAAAGGCGGACAGCTGGGCCTGTTGAAGCAGCGCCTGCAGACAACAAAAGACCCGGCGGTGCGCGAGGAATTGCGCAAGGAAATCGAGTCGCTGGAAACCAACATCGAGTCACTGCAATCCTCGTTCGAAGAAATTGCACTTGGAGGCGCGGACCAGTCGGTATTCCAGGAACAGAAGACCGACGAATTCGACTGGCGTGAGGAAGTTCTGCAGATCTTCCGGCCGCTGCTTGAGGAACTTAAGGAACTTACCGAAAAACCCAGAGCGATTGAGAAGCTTCGCAGTCAGCATGCCCTGCTGCAGCGGCAGGAGGTGGCGGCAGCGCAGGCCCTGACCCATTTGACAAAGCTACAGGCGATGGATCTGGGCGAGCCCGCCGAAACCCGGATCGCCGGGATCGAAAAGGAGTGGCGAAAGCGGCTGGACGACATTCGGGAACAAAACGATATCGTTCGGTTCCAGCTCGAGAAGCTCCTGGGTGAAAACCAATCCATCATCGAGCGAACCGGCGATGCCGTCGGAAAGTTCGCTCGTGGTCGCGGATTGACCCTGTTTCTGGGAATCGTGGTTTTCCTGGGCGTGTTCCTGACGATGCACGTTCTGCAGCGATTTTACCGCCTCTGGATCGAGCGGCGCGGCGATACGCCCGGTACCGCGACGAAACTGACGTTATTTTTGTTCCGGGTGTTGGCCGTCGTCCTCGCCGCGCTGGGCGCGCTTCTGGTTTTCTACATCGCGAGCGATCTGGTCCTTCTGGGACTGTCGTTCATTTTGCTTGTAGCGTTGGGCCTCGGATTTCGCACTTATCTGCCGCGTTTTTTTGCAGAAACCCAGCTTGTCCTGAATATCGGGTCGGTGCGTGAGGGAGAGCGCCTGGTTTACCAAGGTCTGCCCTGGCAAGTGTCCTCGCTGAATGTGTTCTCGCTGCTGCACAACCCGGAACTGGAGAACGGGACGTTGCGGTTGTCACTCCGTGAAATTCGAAAATTGGTTTCACGCCCTTGCCTGAAAGCGGAACCCTGGTTCCCGACCCGACCTGGCGACTGCGTACTCCTCGCGGACGGTACCTTCGGGGCAGTCGAGCGCCAGACTCCCGAGATTGTCCAGTTGCGGGTTGTCGGCAGCTCCACGTGGTTTGGGACGGCGGACTTCCTCGCCGCAAAGCCGCGCAATCTGTCGCGGGAAGGGTTTCGCGTTGTTGTGACCTTCGGCATCGACTATCGCCATCAAGCCATCAGCACCACGGAGGTGCCGGATGCCCTGCAAGACGGCGTAAAGCAGGCGCTCCGGGAATCACCACTTTCGGACCACATCCAGAACGTTAGCGTGGAATTCGACCAGGCCGGCCTCGATTCGCTGGACTACGCCATCATCGTCACATTTGGCGGAGGCGCCGCCCCACACTATTTGGCCACCAGGCGCCTGATACAACGCGCCTGCGTCGAAGTCTGCAGCAAGCGCGAGTGGAACATTCCCTTCCGGCAACTCACTGTCCATCAACCTGATGGCGAAAACCCTTGACGAGGGTCTATTTCTCTTTTGCCGCGTCGCTGAGGTCTTCCTTCAAATCGCCATAGGCGGTTTGCACCTTGCCTCGTGCTTTCTGGATCGTGCCCTTGGTCTTCAAATCCTCGCTGAAGGCCGTACCAGCGACTTCCTTCACTTTACCTTTAGCTTGGGTGATTCGTCCTTGTATTTGATCTTTGTTCACAGTGCTCTCCTGGTAATGATTGACGTGGATAAAAAACAGATGCGCTAACCCAAGGTCCAGGCGTCAGCGCACCTGCGGTGTTCTACACGCGGGGTTCGCCTTGCCCGTTGACCGTAACGGTGCGTCCCGGGGGAGCAGTCATCTGAACGCGATGCTCGTCACCCCGGAATTCGTAAGTGACGTCCCAATAATCGGGTCGGCCACTGGTGGGCACGGTTTCACAACGGCGAACGTCCTGGGTATACGCCTGTTGTCCATCGCGCCCGGCCCTGGCGCCTACCGCTGCTCCCGCGACAGCCCCACCGACCGTGGCGATATCCTGACCGCGTCCACTACCAATCTGGTGGCCGAGAACTCCGCCGACGACGGCACCGACGATAGCCCCTGGCACGTTAGCGCGGTCGCGCTCTTGCGTGACGACCTGTTCGCGCTCAACCCAACACCGTTGCTCGGCGACCCCGATTACGGCACGAACGGAAGTGACTTTCGCCTCGAACAATTGCTCGTCGTGGCGCCTGTTGTAGTTGTGGCCTAAAACCGGTGCGGGTGCGTAGCGAGACTGAATAATGTTCACATCCCTGCCAATGATCCGCGCCGATGAGACACGGTTATTCAGGCCCATGGCCGCAAGCGATGCATACCGACCCGGACGAAGAACAGCACACCGACCTTTGAATTTCGCATCCTCGCAAACCTCCCATCGCTCTCCGGAAACCTCCACTGACGATGCGCGATCGTTGAATCCATGGCGCTCGAAATTGAGAATTCCTCGCTCCGTAGAGAACGACCGGCCCTGGAAACCTGCATGGTTGTAGAAGGTGACCTGCGCAGTCGCCTGCGAGGCAATGGCCAGACCGACGGTCGCCAACAAAATTTTGAAAACTGTACTCATTGCGCTTTTCCTCGAGTTAAGAAATCTGCGTATCTCGGAACCCAAGGTAACCGCGCCAGCGTCCGAGCGCGCCAGGCGGTCGGGGGCCAACATGGCGCAATTGCAGTTCGGCGTCTGTGCGGACGCGCACGTGGCGGGGTTTGGTGAATCCAGCAATATGGCCCAGGCGCTTCCTTGAAACCGTCGTATCCCTCAACCCGTTGGCGCCAATAACCGCGTCACTGGTCAGTTTGGGTTGTCGTCCGGAGGAACCCACTTTCTGAGGATTTAGTCGCAACGCCAGGGGGACCGGGTACTCGAAGAACTTGCTCAGCGGGAAGCGCAGCGCCGGTATTGCCTCCGAAAGCATCTGCCCGTGCACCAGCTCCATGGCCAGCACCGATACGGAACCGACCTGGCATCGCCGGGCACACCGTGGCCGTCTCTGCTATCTAATTCCGGACTACTCCGTCGCGTCCGCGATTTTCAGGGTATCCCTGCCGGCTTCTTTGGCCGCATATAGTGCCCGGTCCGCGCGTTTCACCAACTGGTCAACCGTTGCCTCACCGGCGAACTCACCGAGACCGGCGCTGACGGTGACCGCGGTAGTCTCCTTTACCTGTGCGCGAATACGTTCGGCCAGCGGACGAGCCTGCTCTGTCGTTGTCGTCGGCATCACTACCATGAATTCCTCGCCTCCATAGCGCACCACCAGGTCCTGTTCCCGTGAGCATTCGAGGAGTACCCGGGAAATATCCGTCAGCAATTCGTCCCCCGCATTGTGTCCATGGGTGTCGTTGTACTGTTTGAAGTGGTCTACGTCGATCAGGATCAGGCTGAACGGCTTATTGCTACGTCGGGCGGCCGGGATCAGCTTATCCAGAAAGAGATACAGGCGACGCCGGTTCCAGAGGTTGGTCAACGGGTCGATATAGGACATGTGCCGGCTGTCGAACTTCATGGAGATGTTTTCCGTCATCGCCCGATGCAGCTTGAGGATCTGTCGCGTGAGAAGGACGTAGCCGATGATCAGGGCGACGCCGAGCACATTCAGCATGAAATCGCTTTCCCACAGGCTCCTGGCAATCAGGGCGAGGAAATTGATGTTGAGAAACAGCATCAGCACGCCGATCGACGTGCCCTGTGCAACAAATGCGCCGGCTACCAGCATCACCACGAAGATGGTGCAGAACAACAAGGCGGCCTGTGTGTTTTCCTGGTAGGGAAGAAAAACGACGGAGGCGAAACACAGGAACGGAACGATACTTGCGAGAACGCCGTACCATTCCCATGGCCGGACATTGTTCGGAGTGATTTCCTGCCTTTGGAGCTTCCTGGTAAAAATGATCGCCAGGGTAACTCTCGGCACATAGGTGACCACAACTATGGTGGCCCAGACAACCGCCACGGGCTGGGAATAAAAATGGGAAACACCGATTCCAAGAAAAATGACCGCGGCAAGAACCCCGAGAGAAGAGAAAACAAAACTGGAATAGAAAAATACGATTCGCTCGAAATCCAGTTCCAGCTCCCGGTTCCTGAAATCGATGTTGTCTCCCGGGATCATGCCGCACCGCCCACCGGGCGCCCGATTCTCCCTTGGGAGTTTCGCCCCAGCGTAAGATCAGCATCCAACCCGGACCCGATCATTTTGCGCATCGCCTCAACATCGTTCACATTATAGTGGGCGTGGAACAATCAGCGAATTCAAACGGAGAAGATGATGAGAGCCATCGGCTATACGAACGCGGGTCCGGTATCGGAAAAGGACGCGCTTCAAGAATTCGAGATGGACATGCCGAAACCGGGTCCCTACGACCTGCTGGTGGAAGTCCGTGGCATCTCGGTTAACCCGGTTGACGTCAAAGTCCGTGGTCGGGCGCAGCCAAAGGGGGCGCCCGGGGTACTTGGCTTCGACGCCGCCGGGATCGTGAAGGAGGCGGGCTCTGCCAGCACCCGGTTCCGGCCCGGCGACGAGGTGTTTTACGCCGGCGACATCACACGCCCCGGCACCAATGCCGAATTCCACGCCGTGGATGAACGCCTGGTCGGTCGGAAGCCGTCCTCTCTCGGATTCGCCGAAGCGGCGGCAATGCCCCTGACCACCATCACCGCCTGGGAGATCCTGTTCGACAGCTTTCGGCTTACAGAAGGTGAAGGGGCGGGGGAAGCACTGCTGGTGATCGGCGGTGCCGGCGGCGTGGGCTCAATACTGATCCAGCTGGCCAAGAAGCTCACCGGCCTGAGCGTGATCGCAACGGCATCTCGCCCGGATACAACTGCCTGGGTTGAGAAGATGGGCGCGGATCACGTGGTCAACCACCGCAAGGCACTCGACCAGGAAATGCAGGCACTGGGTATTTCGCCGCTGTACGTCGCCTCTCTCACCAACACCGACCGCCATCTGGCGTCCATCAACGAACTGATCAAGCCGCGAGGCCATATCGCGCTGATCGACGATCCCGCGTCCCTGGACATACTGCCCCTGAAACGCAAGGCGCTTTCCATCAGCTGGGAGTTCATGTTCGCTCGCTCCATGTTCCACACCGAGGACATGGATGCGCAGCACCTGCTGTTGAACCGGGTCGCGGACCTGCTGGACAAGGGCACGCTGATTCCGACCGTCAACCGGCATGCTGGCACCTTGAGCGTCGCCAACCTGCAGAGCGCGCACGAGTTTCAGGCAAGCGGAACGGCAATCGGCAAGACCGTTCTGGACGGTTTCCGCTAACGCTGATCGATCCGGGCGAAGCGAGCAGCCGCACAAGGCCCGGCGGCTGGGACCGGGTCCCGCAAAACACCCGCGGCCGTGCCTAGCGCGCCTCGCTTCCGGCCACCGAGAACTCGCTGTCCATGCTCAGGGATCCATTGTTGAAATCGCCGAGCAGAACGTGCTCGTTTACGTCCCGCGCGTGCACCCGCCATTCGTACCAGCCACCCGGTTTAACAAGACCGGGTGGCAGGACCAGGCGCGGCTCGTCGAGCAGGCGGGACGTCAGGATCACGCGCCCATCGTCCCACTTATCCCGCAGCCAGACCTGGTAGTGCCGTGCCCCGGGTATCGCGGTCCACTCGAGCTTTGACGGCAATGCCACCCCTTCGGCGCCCGGTGGCGGGTTCGTCAGCTGTGCCTGGGCCATCAGGGCGATGATCACGTAGTCCCGGGCGATATGGATTTTGCCATCGCGGGTCGTAACGCGAGCCGTGTACCAGCCGTCCGGGGCCTCGGCAGGCAACTGCGTCTGCAACATGAAGACACGCTTCTCCGGCTTTCCCTTTCGTTGCACCAAGCGGTAGCGATCCAGGCGCAGATGCGTGAGCAGCCGCCCGTCCGGGTAGTGGACAGCAATATCGCTGACGTCGGCAAATTTCGTGGTCGAAAACAGGGAATAGAAAAAGGGTGGACGGTCCGGCCAGTTGCAGACGTGGATGTCAAAAAACCCGACTTCGTTTCGGTGCGGGTCTGCCTTCAGCACCAGTGCTTCCGGGTCGCCGGAAAGCACCGGTAGGGGAACAGACCCGACCAGCAGGCCCAGGCAGACGAGGACCCAGCTCCCCGCCAATCCGGACCATTGCCCGGGGCCGCGGGGCTGGTTGGCTGCTGTACCATTCTTTCCGGTCATTTTCATCTCCCCGCCTGCGTCACTTCGCGCAGGCGCGTACCGATACCACGCAGCAATCCCAGGCTCAGTTCCGGGTAGCGCAGGACCAGCCCGTGCAGCTTGGATTTCTCCAGCCCGAGCAGGGTCACATCCTCGAGAACATGGGCCGTGGCAGAGCGTGGCAGGTGGTCGAAACAGCCGATTTCCCCGAAACATCCGCCCGGGCCGAATATCACCACGAAGACTTTTTCGGTGGGGGTCGGGTGTGTCGAGATACCGATGCGGCCAACGTCGATCACGTAAAAGCGGTCGCTGGGCTCGTTGATGTCGAATACGCGTTCTCCGGCGTGAAGCCGCTCCCGCTTAAGCTCCTGTGCGACCATGCGAAGTTCGTGGGTGCCAACCTCGTGGAACACGGACGTTCCCTTGAGCAGCAGAATACGCCGGAGCAACTCCGGCATCGTTTCCTGCCCCACGCACCGGGCGCATTCGCTCAGCCATGCGTCTCCGGATTTCTGGCACCAGGCGGCGACATCCGCGACGCTCGCCAAGTGCAGCCCGCTTGCGGGACACGAGGTCGTGGTGGTACTGACCCGATCCAGCAGGGCGCTGAGTTCCCTTGCATAGCGGGTTTCCCGCAGGCTGTGCAATGCTTCGGTCGCCATCGCCACGTGCCGGGCCTCCCGGCTGCGCAGTGCCGCCCGGACCGTCTCGATAGTGTTTTTGTCTTCCGTCTCGGCGAGTTTGCTAAGACAGCGATCCACCGTGGCGGCCCAATTTTCATTCAGGACCAGCGCCAGCAACCGCACCTGGGGTGTTGAATCGGGTTCCGCATGAAGGACATCAGCTGCGTAGCGCAGTTCGATCGCTCGTTCCAGGTTCGACTCCACGGTACCTCCTTCCTCCTCGGGTGAAGCTCTTTCCGCATCCGTTCCCGGGGCCAGGGTATCGCCATGGGGCACGTCCATAACGCCTTGCGGAACAAACACCTGGTCTTCAAGAGTCGATATCAGCGTGCGGGGGTAGGCGGCGTTCGCCTGCCAGCTAAAAAACAGCAAGGCCGTCGCGGCCAGCGCCCCAAAGCCCAGGACCAGGCTCGGTCCGCCGGCTTCCTGGCCGAAATGGAGCAACAGGCCGGTGGTGCACAGCGCGGCAGGAACACATACGAGCATGGCTGCCCGTGCGCGACCCTGCAGGCTCGCAGGAACCGCGCTCAGCATCAGTTGGCGCGCGGGCCGGTGGATCGCGGGAACGACGGCGTCCTTTACTACGCTGCCGATCACCGCGGCGGGCACGGCAAAACTGGAGAACAGCAGGCCAAAACTGGCCAGGCCGGCGACCGGAAACACGAGGTTCGCCCGGGGCGCACCGATCCACCGCAGCAGGCGACTAACAAAGAAGATCTGCAGGAAAAGCGCCAGGCCTCCGGTAAGCATCAGCAACTTGCCGAAAAAGGCGCCAAGCGCGGCTTCATCCTGGAACGCGGTGGTGTACACGCGGCTCACGGAATACGTCAGCGTGTACATGGTAATCACCAGGAAAAACATCGCCAGCAGGGATGAGCGAAGAAACGGAGATTTCAGGACGGCGCGAAGCCCGCCCTCGCCACGGTTTCCCGCCCCGGTGTCCACCCGGCCCCGCTGTGGACGGTAATAGCGGGAGACACCGTACCGGTGGTGACGTTGCCACACCAGCGCGAGGGCGCCGGCCAGCAACAAGCACCAGACCAGGGTCACGTTGACCACGCCGGCCAGCGGCGCGGCACCGGCCAGCAGCAGACCGCCGGAAAGGATGCCGAGTTGCCAGCCCGCCAATACCAGGGGCGTGAGGCGCTTGAGTTGCATCACGTCCAGGTTCTGGCTGAGATACCAGCCACTATGGGCCAGCAGCCACTCGGAACTGACTTCGTAGAGCAGGAAGAATCCGGCGAACACCAGCGGACCACTGGACCAGCGCATCAGGCCGTTACTCGCGAGTGCCAATACGACAATCACCAGGAATCCGTACCGGAGCAGGCGCTCGGACGGGAAACGATCGATGACCGCCGCGTACCCGAATCCGGTGGCTGCCAATACCGCGCTGAGGGCAACGTAAACCAGCGGCAGGTGTTCGATCCCATAGCGCTTGAGAAACAAGGCATGGGCCGCGCCCTGCCCCACGGCAAGCCCCGCCCCGATCACCCAGAACAGCGCCACCAGATAGAGAAACTGGCGCCGCTCCGCCCCGTGAACGAGGAAAAAACTGCTCAGGCGATCGACCAGGGACATACTCGGCTATCCGTTACTGGGAGTGGCGGGCTTTGCCCGAGGGGACGCGCAGCGACCGCTTGTCACAGGAAACCGGTGCGGTATCACGGCAATCCTTCTGGGCGACGATATTTACGGTACACAAAAAGTGTAAAGGATTCGGGTGCCCGTGGGTGGTGAATAATGACAGTCGGGCCTGTGAGGAATTACCCGGCCCGGTGCCGGTGGGCCGCGCCCACGACACAACCTATAATGCCCGGCTACGCGCACGGCCTTATTTCCCGATGTCTGTCGATTTCCAGAATGTCCCGCTGTTTTCCGACCTGACCGCGGACGAGATGGAGGCGCTCTCGCAACGCGGCGTCTCCCGCTCGTTCCGGAAGAACACGGTCATCATCAGCGAAGGGGACCAGACCACGTCCTTTTTCATAATCGCCAGCGGCCAGGTTCGGGTGTTCCTGACCTCCCCCGAGGGCAAGGAAGTCATCCTGAACACGCTGGGCCCCGGCGACTGTTTCGGGGAGCTTTCGTTGCTCGATGACGCGCCGCGGTCCGCATCTATAGTAACGACCGGACCCGCGGTGCTGCATGAAGTTTCCCGCGCAGACTTCAACACCTTCATTGCCTCCCAACCCTTGGCCAGTATGCGCCTGATGCGGGCCATGGCCCGTCGTATCCGGGACCTGAGCGAGAGTGTCAGGACCCTGGCGCTACTGGACGTCTACGGTCGTGTGCGGAGGACCTTGCTTGAGCTGGGAGAGGAACAGGACGGCAGGCTGGTGATCGAGCCCCGCCCGACCCACCAAGACATCGCGAACCGGGTTGGCGCCTCGCGGGAAATGGTGACGCGAATCCTGCGGGACCTGTCGACGGGTGACTATATAGAGACCGAGGACAAGCGCATTCTTATTCTGCGCCAGCTACCCTCGTCCTGGTAAATCCACGCGTCCACCGGCGGCCTCACTGCCTATCGTTATTCCGGACCTTGCTTTAAAAGCGGGCGAGCCCTGCCTTCTCCAGGTCCGCGATATACCGGTTAGGTTCTCCTCGTCGCGGATCTCCCTGGCACCGCCGCTTAATCCTCCGCCGCCGCGCGGATCGCCCCGGTATGGCCGTCGGCCAGCAGGCGCTGCATTTCGCTTGCGGGGCGGTGCAGATCCCGGGCCAGCTGATCGGTCACCAGTTGCTGGAAATGGGTGGCGATCGGCGCATGGTTGTGCATCAGCAAAACGAAGGCCTGGCGCGGAAGCGAGGCCACGGTGACCGGGGTTTCCGCTGAAACGGTCGCGGTGCACTTGCCGGGGTCAATCAGGGAAACGAGACCGAAAACGTCGCCGGGACCGAGCTTACGGCTCAGTTCGTAGCCGGATTGCTCGTGGGATTTCCGGGTCACGCGCACCTCGCCCTCGACAATGAGGAACATCATCCCGCCACGCTGGCCCTCGCTCAGGAACTGGTGTCCCGATTCGTGGCGGGTTACGCACAGGGCCTTTTCCAGGGCGGCGAGTTCCCGCTGGCTGAAGGTGGAAAATTCCGGTCGGGTTTGCAGGAGTTCGGACAGGTTCATGGTGATTTTCCTGGTTGGGCTTCGAATTGGTTTCGTATCGTGGGCACACTGTACGGGGCGGGGGCCACGGTCGCGAGGAAATAGGACCGCCGGAATCGTGAAATATTACCCGGGAGCCGCAAGAATATGAGCGATCTCTTATCGTTCATTTTCCCGCCAGACCGCTCCCATCACAACAAAAAAAGATGACCCGCACCCGCGGTCTTCCCTCCCGGTTCCGGGCCCGAGTGGCCAGCGCTGCGCCGGTCGCGGGACCCTTTATCCGAACTCAGCACTCGTCGACCTGCGGCACGAAGCAGCTGATCCCGGATTCGTTGCCGATGGTGCTGCCGCCCTCTCCGCCAGCGATGAAGCCCGAGCTGACGACCACCGGGTTCTGGTCGTCGGGGGCCGCCCGGGCCTGGACCGCGAACATCGCGCCGAACACGGGAGCCAGGGTTCCGATGGTGCGGGTCAGGTGGAATTTGGATTGCTTCGTCTTCATGGCTTTTTTCCGATGGGCGGTATGGTTCAGTTCACGGGTACTCCGTACGCCGTACATCCCAATGCCCAAGAGGAAATATGACCTCCGTGGTTTATGAGAAACTACTCCTGGCACGGCCGACGCGGCACCAACGGGAGTTTCCTTACTCCCGGAAGGGGAAGGCGATCCAATCCACCTATACTGGGGCTCGAGAAAAATACGGATAATTGCCGGGGCTAACCGACCGCGTCAAAACCCGACGGAAACAGGGAGGAACCTGATGAGTGAACCCAGCACACGCCTGGTGGTGGTGATGTTTACCGACCTGGTCGGCTCGGTGGAGACCAAGCAGCGTCTCGGCGTCGCCGCCTACGGCGAATTTATTGCCCGACACGACCAGCTGTTCCTGGAAATCCTCAAGGACATTCCCGGCGCGGAACTCGTCCAGGACACCGGCGACGGTTTTTACGCCCTGTTCCCTACTTCCGCCAGCGCGGTGGAAGCCGCCCTTCGATTTCAACATGGCCTGCAGGCCGAGGACTGGCCCGGTCCGGCCCCGGCGGTGCGAATCGGGCTGCACATGGGCCAGATCACCGAAGTTACGGGTTCCGGTCAGGAAAGAAAGCGGGTCGGCATGCCCATTGATCTCGCCGCCCGCGTCATGGGGCTCGCAACCGGCGGTCAGATCCTGGTGACCAGGACGGTATTCGATGATGCACGCCAGTACGTGCGCGCACACCCACCGGTGGACGGGGATACCCCACCGCTGGTGTGGCTGGCCCACGGCCTGTATCACCTGAAGGGCAGCGACGGCCCGCTGGAGGTATTCGAGATCGGTGCCGAAGGCATCGCTCCGCTAAAGGCACCACCGGACAACGACAAGGCCCGGCGCGTGGGAGGCCAGCCGGCATCGGAACAGGCCATTCCGGGCGGAACCGCCGGCGTCCCGCCAGGAACCGCAGCAACAAACCGAGGCCCCGCCCGGACCCGACCTGTCTGGAAGCGTCTCATTGTGCCGACTGCAGTGCTGGCGCTGCTGGCGTCCGCCGCGTTCTTCTGGTGGCCGACCTACGAAATGGCGCCCGACCGGGAGGCGCAGCGGTCCATTGCGGTAATGCCCTTTGCCAACCTGAACCGGGACCCGGACCAGGAATACTTCGCTGACGCCATCGCAGATGACCTGATCACCGACCTGTCCAAACTATCCCACCTGCGCGTGATCGCACGTAGTTCCAGCTTCGCCTACAAGGGCGCCGCACTGGACCTCGCGAAGATCGCCAGCGAGCTCCACGTGCGCTACGTGCTTGAGGGCAGCGTGCGCCGCGACACAGATCACCTGCGGGTCAACACGCAGCTGGTGGATACGACCAGCCAGCAGCCGGTGTGGGCGGAACGCTACGACGGCCGTCCCGAAGACGTTTTTTCCCTGCAGGACACGGTGGTCCGCGCCGTGGTTCAGGCATTGTCGGTGGAGTTACGGGGGGACGAGGATAAGCGCATCGGCCGCGCCGCGAGCAGCAACTTCAAGGCCTATGACCTGTTCCTGCGCGGCCAGCAGCACTACTTGGCGCGCAACCAGGTGGACAATGAACAGGCAAGGGACCTGTTCCGCCAGGCCATCGCCCTGGATCCGGACTTTGGCCGCGCTTACGGGGTGCTGGCCCTTTCTTATGTCCAGATGGCATCGCGGGGCTGGGGCCCGAACGCGGCCGAGAGCCTGGACCGGGCCCTGGAGCTGGCCCAACGGGCGGTGGAACTGGACGATGCTTCGCCCCACGTGAACTGGTCGCTCGCCTACGTGCACATGTACCGACGGGAGTACCCGCAGGCGCTCGAGTCGGCGCGGCGCGCTGTGGAAATCTCCCCGAGTTACGCGGACGGTTACGGACTGCTGGCCTTCATCAATAACTGGATGGGAAACGGCGCCGATGCGCTCCGCCTGATCCACAAGGCCATGGACCTGAACCCGCACTATTCCTTTGACTACCCCTGGAACGAGGGCTTCGCACTGTTCAACCTGGGGCGCTACGAGGAGGCCATCGGGCCGTTGCAGGAGGCCCTCGACCGCAACAATTCCGCCCTTTTCACACACCTGGTGCGTGCATCTGCACTTGTTCGGCTGGACCGAATTTCGGATGCGGAATGGGAGATCAACGAGGCGCTGGCATTGGATCCCGAATACACACTGGCTTCGGTGCGAAGCGGATTACCCATCGGCAAGCCGGAACTGCTCGCGGCTCTGGTCCGCGACCTGCGTACCGCTGGCCTGCCCGAATAAGGTTCGTCTGCTGCCTCGGGTTTGAAGTTGCCAACGGAGCAGATTGGTGCAAGGAGACTCCATGGGCCGGTCCGCACCGGGAAGCACGCGCGGCCGGCTAAAAGAAACCCAGGACGTACCACCACGCCGGCAGCGTAAGAAACGACAATGGAATTCCGATACCCACCATCAGGGTGAGCAGTGGCGGGTCCAGCTCGTGATCCATCGCAAGAATGCTCGCACCGATCATTGGCGCCATCGCTGCCTCGAACACGGTTACCTGTAACACCGTCCCCTCGGCGCCGAAAATGCCGGCGAAAATCAGCAGGATAACGGCCGGCGCGAGCAGCAGCTTGAATACCAGGCCGGTGGTCAGCGCGACGGCCTTGCCGCGGATGTGGCTCACATGCAGTTGGTAGCCAACCGACACCAGCGCCAGCGGGATCAGGGTGGCGCCAAGACTTCGCAACAGGCTGTCCAGCCAGTCCGGGTAGCTCAGCGGCATCAGCAAAAACGCCAGCAGGAACGCCTGGAAGGGCGCGAATAGCAGAATCTTCTTTGCTATCGCCCGGAAATGCGGGGTAGCCCCGGACGAGTAGTATGACGCCACTGCGATGCCGAGCGTGGACAGCACGAAATAGGATCCGACCTGGTCGATGAGGATGCCCAGCCCGAGAAACTCCGGACCATAGAATGTATCGATCATGGGCAGCCCGATGAACGACGTGTTCGCGAGGCCGCCGGTCAGCATCAACCCGCCGGTGGTGGCACGGGGCAGGCTGAGAATCTTCGCCGCCATCCAGAAGAACCAGCACCCGATGCCGAACATCATCCAGGCCATCAGCGCCGGCAGGATCAGGTTCGCGTCGAGCTTGAGATCGTGGATGTAGATGAGGGTCAGGGACGGGAGGGATATGTTCACTACAAACCCGTTCAAAGCCGCCGCCGCATTGTCCGGAAGCCGCCCCGAGCGTCTCAGGATCATCCCAAGCAGGAAACAGGCTGCCAGCAGAATATAATTGTTCATGACGTGCCTTGTGCGAAGCTTCCCGACGTAGAAAG
>JAJDOE010000056.1 GCA_022340345.1 Gammaproteobacteria bacterium | reverse complement strand
GGCTTCCAGTCGCCGCAGCACGCGATCGGTTCGCCAGTCCTTGGCCAGCTCCACCGCGGAACGCAGCAGGTTGCCCTGGTGCTTTTCCAGTTTGCCCTCGAATCGTTCGAACAGCGTGAAGGCATCCGCGGTGCCACCGGCAAAGCCGGCGATCACCTGCTCTTTGTACAGGCGACGCACCTTGCGGGCGTTGCCCTTCATGATGGTCTGGCCCAGGGAAACCTGGCCGTCTCCGGCAATCACGACACGTCCGTTGCGACGGACGCAAAGAATGGTAGTACCGCGCATCTGGATCACGGAGCGCCTCCCGGGATGGGTTCAAGCCAAGCACTGTACGATGGGGCCGGAGGACGGGATTTCAAGCGACCGATGGTCCGCATTCCGGGCCGGGAAAGGACCTTTTATGGCAGCGGCCCGGTTTGCCGAGACCGGGCCAGGCCGGGTTCCGGCGAAAGGCCTATTTGACCAGTTTCAGATGGGGCGCAGGCTTGCGCGGCTGATCGTCACCGGCCGGCGGGCTATCGTTGCCAGGCGCGCCCTCCGGGTGCGCCTCGAACATCAGGCCCTGGCCGGACTCGCGATCGTAAATCGCCAGCACCGCGTCCATGGGCACGAAGACTTCGAACGGCCGGCCGCCGAAACGCGCCGCAAAGGCCATGCCGTCGTTGTCCATGGTGAAATGCTCCACCGCGTGGGCGCCCACGTTGAGGACGATGCGTTCCTCCTCCTCGTGCCCGGCGGGTACGCGCACATGCGGGTGCTGGGTGTCCACCAGCACCTGGGGCACCATTCCGTTGTCTATGGCCCAGTCGCGAATCGCGCGGACAAGATAGGGCTTGGTGGAGGCAACCGTGTTCTGCCCGGTCGTACTCAGGAGCGCATCTCCCGTTCGGCCTCGCTGAGGCTCGCCTGGAAAGATGGGCGTTCGAACATGCGTTCGGCGTACTCCAGAAGCGGAGTCGCCTGCTCCGGCAACTCGATCTTGAACACCGGCAATCGCCACAACAGCGGCAACAGGAAGCAGTCCACCAGCGTGAACTCATCACTCAGCATGTGCTTCTGGGTGGCAAACACCGGCGAGATGGAAATCAGCCCGTCCCGCACGATCTTGCGCGCCTTGTTGGCGGAGCGCCGGTCACCGGAGGCG
This sequence comes from Gammaproteobacteria bacterium, assembly GCA_022340345.1. Classification (GTDB taxonomy): domain Bacteria; phylum Pseudomonadota; class Gammaproteobacteria; order HyVt-429; family HyVt-429; genus JAJDOE01. The sequence goes on along the minus strand of JAJDOE010000056.1, from coordinate 8,926 downwards.
ATGGCGCTGAGCTGACTAAACCAATCCCGTTGCAGCCGCGTAATCATCAGGCGCGCACGGCCGCGGCTGACCGGGTCCACGGGCATCAACGGCGGGTGCGGCAGTCGCTCGTCCAGGTATTCGTTGATGATGTGGGGTGTGTAGAGCACCAGGTCCCGGTCCACGAGGGTGGGGGTCTCGTTGTAGGGATTGAGCTGGGCCAGTTCCTCGCTGCCCTCGCGAGGATCGATGTATTCCACGAAACACTCCACGTCCTTTTCGTACAGCACGAAACGGCAGCTATGGGAGGCGCCACAGGTGATACCGGAATACAGGGTCATCACGGTACGCCGGTTGGCGGATGTGTTCGCGGCCACGGTCCCGCGGGCTGGCGCGCGGCGACTCACTTGACGTCCGTCCAGTATTCCTTTTTCAAGGCGTACATCAGCAGGGTGAAGATGGCCATGAAGATGAGCACGAAGACGCCGATATTGTATCGATGCAGCTTGGCCGGTTCGCCCAGGTACACCATGAAGTTGGTCAGGTCGTGCATTGCAGCGTCATACTCCTCGGGCGACATGCTGCCCGCCTTGGTCAACTCGAAACGTTCGAAGTGTTGTTGGCCGTGCTCGTCCTTGTGGAAAATCGCCTGCTGCGTGCCCTGCCATTCGTACAGGACATGGGGCATGGCGACATGCGGAAACACGCGGTTGTTCCAGCCACTGGGCGACACCTCGTCCTGGTAGAAGCTGCGCATGTAGGTATAGAACCATTCCGGGCCACGGGACCGGGCCACCAGGCTGAGATCCGGCGGTGCCGTGCCAAACCAGAGCTTGGCGTCGTCATGGGGCATGGTCGCCTTCATCAGGTCACCGGGCCGGTGCGCCGAAAACAGGAAATTGTCCTTGAGCACCGCTTCGGGGATGCCAAGATCCTTGCCCATGCGGTCGTAGCGCATGTAGCCGGCACTGTGGCAGGACAGGCAGAAGTTCACGAACAACCTGGCCCCGCGCTGCAGGGCCTGCTTGTCGCGCAGGTCAATCTTAACCTCGTCCAGCTGCCCGTTCCCGCCAGCGGCCGTTGCGGCCAACGGCGCGAGTAGCAGGCAAATCAGGAAAACCGTGCGCTTCATTTCGTCAGCCTCTCGGGTACGGGCCTGGTCTTGTCCAGCGACGTGTACACGGGCATCAGGACGAAGAACAGCAGATAGATGATGGTGCCCACCTGGGCGAGCAGTGTCTTGGTTTCGTCCACTCCCTGGGTACCAAGCCAGCCCAGCAGCAGGAAGTTTATGCAAAACACGGTAATGGCGGTCTTGTACATCCAGCCACGATAACGGATGGACTTGACCGGCGAGCGGTCCAGCCACGGCAGCAGGGCCAGCAGCACGATCGACAGGCCCATCAGCACGACGCCCCAGAACTTGGCCTCCAGCGTGAACAGGCCGGCGATGAATACCACGGTGGCGCCGACGATCAGCGCGCGCCCAATGAGGTTTTTTACCGCCATTACCGCCAGCACCATGGTCACCAGGGCAACCCCCGCCAGGTACGGAAGCAGCGTGTTCGTGGTGGCACGCAGGATCGAGTAGAACGGCGTGAAATACCACAACGGCTTGATCTCGGTGGGAGTCTGCAGAAGGTTCGCCGGCGTGAAGTTGTCATGCTCCAGGAACCAGCCGAAAAACTCCGGCATGAAGAACACCACCGCGAAATAGATCATCAGGAAGACCGACACCCCAACCAGGTCCTTGACCGTGTAGTAGGGGTGAAATGGGATTCCGTCCACCGGAATGCCATCGGGACCCTTGTTCTTCTTGATCTCGATGCCATCCGGGTTGTTGGAGCCCACCTTGTGCAGCGCGATCAGGTGAACGAACACCAGCCCCGCCAGCACCAGCGGCAGGGCAATCACATGCAGCGCGAAGAAGCGGTTCAGGGTCGCGTCCGCCACCACGAAGTCGCCGCGGATCCACTCCGTCAGCCCATCGCCCACGTAGGGGATGGCGCCGAACAGGGAAATGATCACCTGGGCGCCCCAGTAGGACATGTTGCCCCAGGGCAGCAGGTAGCCCATGAAGGCCTCGGCCATCAGGCACAGGAAGATCACCATGCCGACCAGCCACAGCAGCTCCCGCGGGCTGCGGTGCGAGCCATAGAGCATGCCGCGCAACATGTGCAGGTAGACCACGATGAAGAAAAACGAGGCCCCCACCGCGTGCAGGTAGCGCATCAGCCAGCCCCAGGGCACATCGCGCATGATGTACTCCACCGACTCGAAGGCCAGCCTGGCGTCCGGCTTGTAATGCATGGTGAGGAAAATGCCGGTCACGATCTGAACGACCAGCATCAGCAGCGCCAGCGAACCGAAGTAGTACATCCAGTTGAAATTCTTCGGCGCGTAGTACTTGGCCAGATGCTCGTTGTAGGTCTCGGTGAGCGGATAGCGCTCATCGATCCATTGCATGAACTTTTCCATCAGGCCTTCCCCGTTTCGTCTGCGTGATCGATGCCGACGAGGATGGTGTTGTCATCCTTGAACGAATGGGGCGGCACCGGCAGGTTTCTCGGCGCCGGCACGTTCTTGTACACGCGCCCGGACAGATCAAAGGTGGAGCCGTGGCAGGGGCAGAAAAATCCGCCCGGCCAGTCGTGAACCTGGCCCACGGTGCCGCCGGTATCGAATTTGTCCAGCGGAGAGCAGCCGAGGTGGGTGCAAACCCCTACCAGCACCAGGATTCCCGGCCGAATGGAGCGGGTACGACCGGTGGCGTAGGCAGGCTGGTCGCTTTCGGAGGAATTCGGGTCGGCAAGACCGGGTTCGTCGGCTTCGAGAGTGGCGAGCATCTCCTCGGTGCGGCGCAGGATCCACACCGGCTTGCCGCGCCATTCCACCTTGAGCAGGCGGCCCGGTTCGAGGCGGCTGATATCCACCTCCACCGGCGCCCCGGCGGCCTTGGCGCGTGCGGAAGGCTGCATACTGGACACGAAGGGCACCACGGCCACCCCCGTCCCCACCGCGCCAACGCTGGTGGTAACGTGGGTCAGAAATCGCCGCTTGGCCTTGTCCACATTTTTATCGTGAGCCATGGACTGAAAACCTCTGGATAGGGCAGAAAAGGAAGTCTGGTTCCGTATATTAGCAAAGGCTAATGAAAAAGCAGCCCCCCGGTGAGGAGCTGCTTTGGTGGGAAATCTTAAGCCGGAAAGTATAGCAGACGGTGTCAAGGCCTCCGGGCCGGCTGGCCGGCCAAAAACCCGCGCCGAATCAGAAAAAAGGGCCTTGAAATGGAACCTCGCGCCCCCGATAAGGAACCAAGTAATTGAAGGGCCCTGGCCGGCCCGTCCGCGAACCGTTCCGGAACCCTTACCCAGAAGAAGGAGCACCATGAAGCGATCCCGAGTACTTTCTCTGGCGGCCCTGGTCGCGGTGGCGGGCTTTGCCGGCTTCGCCCTGCGCCCGGATACCGCGATTTCCACCGCCGAGGCGCGCCCCGCCTTCCTCGGCGCCGGGCCGGTGACCTATGCGGACGCGGTGGACCAGGCGGCCCCCGCGGTGGTCAACATCCAGACCGCGCGAATTGTGGAGACCGCGCGCAGCCCGATGCTGCGCGACCCGGTGCTGCGGGAGTTATTCGGCGGCATTCTGCGCGATCCCGGCGGTCCCAACCGGCGGGTCGAAAACGCCCTGGGCTCCGGGGTGATCGTGGACCACCGTGGTTACGTGCTGACCAATAACCACGTCATTGAGGACGCCGACGCGGTACGGGTGATCCTGCGTGACGGCCGTTCGGCGGACGCCAAGCTGGTGGGAACCGACCCGGAGACGGACCTGGCGGTGCTGCGAATCGACCTGCCCGACCTGCCGGAGATCCAGCTTGGCCGTTCCGACAAGATTCGGGTGGGCGACGTGGTGCTGGCCATCGGCAACCCCTTCGGGGTCGGCCAGACGGTCACCATGGGCATCATCAGCGCCACCGGGCGCGATCACCTGGGCATCAACGTTTTCGAGAACTTCATCCAGACCGATGCCGCCATCAATCCGGGAAATTCCGGCGGCGCGCTGGTGGATGCCCGCGGCAACCTGCTGGGCATCAATACCGTGATTGTCTCCAAAAGCGGCGGCTCCCAGGGCATTGGCTTCGCCATCCCGGTGAAGATGGCGCGCCTGGTAATGGCGGACATCATCGAACACGGCCGCCCCCGGCGCGGTTGGCTGGGCTTCGAAGGCCAGACCCTGAACGAGCAGCTGGCGCGGGTGCTGGAGGTGAAGACCGACGAGGGCGTGGTGGTCACCGGCGTCCTGCGCGGTGGTCCGGCTCACAACGCCGGCCTGCGCCCGCGGGACGTGATCGTGGAAATTAACGGCAAGCCCATCCGTGACATGCGCGACGCACTGATCCAGGTAGCGGCGACGCGCCCTGGCGCGGAGATTCGAATGGAGATCGTGCGCGACGGCGACCGCGAGGAACTCACCGCCACCGCCGCCGAGCGGCCTGTGGCCCGTCGCCGGGAACGCTGAGGAATTCCCGGGCCGGACACAACCGGGCAGCGTGCGTCAAAACCGGCTAACCTGCCGACCGGCGCCCGGTTCCGGGCTCGGCTGCGAACGGCACCCGGCCTAACCGTCCGTTCAGCGCGCCACGGAGCAGCGGGTTCCCCAGGCGGGTCGCCAAACCGAACCCGGTATACTGGTGTCCCGGTCCCGTTTCGGAACCTTGTATTTCCGCCGGCTGCTGAAGACCCGGCACCCGGCGTAACCGCCCACTAACCTCGCTACGGAGCACCATGTTTCCCCAGACGATTTCGATAGGACGCGTCTTCGGCATCCCGATTGGATTCCACACCTCGTGGCTGCTGATCTTCGGCCTGCTGAGCTGGTTGCTGGCCAGCGAGTTCCAGGGGATCAGCTACCCCAACGGCGAGATTGCTTTCAGCCCGCCGGCGGCACTGCTGTTGGCGGTGGTGACCGCGCTGGCGCTGTTCGCCAGCATCGTGCTGCACGAGCTGGGGCACTCGGTGGTGGCGCTGCATTACGGGATCGCGGTGCGCTCCATCACGCTGCACGTCTTTGGTGGCGTGGCGGTTACCGAGCGCGACGCGCCCACCGCCACCGCCGAATTCTGGATCGCCATCGCCGGACCGCTGGTGAGCTTTGCCCTGGCGGGAATCTGCTGGTTGCTGGCGCACTGGATCGCCACCCCCGCTACGATCGTGATGTTCAGCTGGCTGGCGAGGATCAACCTGGTGCTGGGAATCTTCAACCTGTTGCCGGGTTTCCCCCTGGACGGCGGGCGGGTGTTTCGCGCCATCGTCTGGGGCATCACCGGCAGCGCCAGCAAGGGCCTGAGCTGGGCCATCGGCGGTGGCAAGCTGGTGGCGCTGGGGCTGGCCGGCTGGGGCGTGCTGCAGATCGTGTCGAGCAACAACGTGCTTGCCGGAGTCTGGCCGATCCTGATTGCCAGCTTCCTGTACAGCACCGCCAAGGGCACCGAGTTGTTTGCGCGCCTGAGCGCCAGCGACGCCGCCCACCAGGTGGGCCTGATAATGCGCGACGTGGACCCCTGGCTTTCCGGGGATACCACCATCGCGCAGTGGCTGGAACGCGAGGGCGGACGCACCCTGCTGGTGGGCAACGGCGATACCGTGAACGGGTTCCTGGCCCGCGGCGCCGAACGCAAGGTCGCGGAGAACCAGCGTGCCAGCCAGCCGGTGACCGCGGTGGCCACGCCCCTGGGCAGCCTGCCGGCAGTGACGCCCGCCAGCGGCGGCCAGGCAGTGCTGGATCTGATGCAGCAGTTCAACCTGGACAGCTACCCGGTGATTGACCGCGGCCGGGTGGTCGGCTGGCTGGAACGGGACGCGGTGGATGCGCTGGTCCGCGGCGGGCTGACCGCCTGAGCCACCGCCAGGTGAAACCCCAGTTTCGCTGGGGAATTTTCCCAACCCGGCTGCTCCCCCCGGCTTGCTCTCGGCGGCTTCCGCTGGCATAAATGACGATCGTTCCCGGGGGGGAGCCGTTGCGATGAAAGAGTCCAAGACCGTCGATTTCGACATCGACTTCGACGTCGAGCCGGGCAGGAGTTCCAACCCGTTCCTGAACCCGACGGAAGCAACCAAAACGGAAAAAGGGCCGAGCCGTTTTGGACCCGAACGCCGTACCGGCGAACGGGACCGCCGCAGCGGCAACGACCGGCGGGACTCCATCCGCATGGGCGAGGACCGGCGGCAGAACCGCGGCCGCCGCGACTACGACCAGGACGTCTGGGACCTGCAGAAAAAGGCCGACTGACGCGCGTCCCGAAGCGCAGCGAGGGATTCGCCGCAGGTCGCCGCAGCGCCGCGCAAAACCCCGATCCACAGCGGGGGAATTTCGGGAAATTCTCACGATTTCCCGGCAGCCATGGCCAGGCCGCAGCGGGCTGCAGTAGAATGGCGGAAGTCATTACGGGGCAGGGGGCTGAACCAGTGACCAACAAAACGATTGTCGATATCCAGCCGGGCGTGAAATCCACCTTCGGTCAACGCAGCGGACCCGCCGTTGTTCCTCTGGCACGTCGCGCCGGCAGCGAGCGCCGCTTAGGTCTGCCGGATCGCCGCATCACTGCCGAGCGCCGCGATGGCATCCGCATGGACGATGACCGCCGCCAGAACCGCGGCCGGCGCAAGACCGACCAGGACGTGTGGGAAGAACAGAAAAAGGTTTTTTGACCCGCCGCGGGCGACTCGCCCGCTTGTCCTCCCGACCTACCCCGGCAAGCTGACGGGCGAAGCCCGTCCGGTTTCGCCGCGCCTGCTTCCGGGCCCCCGGCCCGCACTCCACGGTAGTCGCTAGGAACCATCCCGGCTCAACGGGGCCAGCGCCTCCGCGCCTTCCTCCCAGTGCCGCCCGTCGAATTCCTCGATGTCGATGTTTTCGATCCCGGACGGGTCCAGGCAGTTTAGGTTCACGCTATAGCCATCCGGGTTGGAGCGCGGCACGTAGAACGGCTTGATACCGCAGACCTTGCAGAAGGTGTGCTTCGCGGATCTTGTATTAAAGGTATAGGTGGTGAGGTACTCCGCCCCGGCCAGCAGCCGGAAGCGCGAGGCCGGCACGATGAGGTGCAGGAAGCCGCTCATGGTGCAGATGGAGCAGTTGCAGCGGATCGCCTGAATACGCGCCGGGGCGTCTACTTCGAAGCGGACGCGGTGGCAGTGGCAGGCTCCCGCGTGAACCATCGATGGACGCATGCCGGGATGATAGCCGGATTGTCTGCTGCCAAGGAGCTACGCCTTGGAACGGTTTCGCAGGGAAGCCGTACGCCACCAAAGCGAGAAGAGTCGCTTCGATGAAGCGGTGGTTGTTCGCCACCCGCCTGCACCTCTTTTGAGCGGGGTCTTCCTCCTGCTAGGAACGGCGTTGCTGGCCTTTCTTGCGCTTGGGCAATCCACGAGTAGCGCCTTTGTCCCGGGCATTCTTCTTCCAAGCGTGGGGGCTTCTCCACGTCCCGGCCGGAAACCACCAGCACCGCCGGTGACAGTGCAGGCCTGCGCTACTTCCCTACCGCCACTTTTTTCTTGTTGAGCAGCTTCAACCAGGTGGTGATGGCGTCCTCGAACGGAACCGTGCCGGCATCGCGAATGATCTGTTTGCCTTCCTCGCTCAGTACGAAGTTCAAAAAGTCGCGTATCACGGGATTCGGTTTCGCAACCATCGGCGTAACCAGGTACAACGGCCGATACATCGCGTAGCTGCCGTCCTTGATCCTGTCGTACGAGGGTTCGATCCCTTCGACCTTGAGAACCTTGACGTCCCGGCGCCTGGCGCTGCTGATCCCGGAAATCCCGATCCCCGCGGGGTTCTTTTCAATACCTTTCTCCAGCGGTCCCGAGGAGGCAACCACGTGGGTCGCGACGAATTCCGCGTCGAAATCATTGAACACCAGCTCGCGCAGCGTGCGGCCGACCCCGGAGATCTTGCCCTTCCGGACATAAAGCTCCACCGGGCCGTCGCTTCCGCCCAGTTCAATCCAGCTCTTTATCTCTCCCCGGTACAGCCGTCGGAGCTGGTCCAGGGTGATGTTGTCGATGGGGTTGTCCTTGTGCACGAGCACGGCCAGTGCGTCCCACGCCACCGGATTCATGCGCACGCCGCGCTCCTCGACGATCGGCGACATCTTGAGGTCCTGGTGAATGAGATTCCGGCAGCTGCCGCCGATCGTCACCTCGCCCGTAGCGACCTGGCGGATGCCACGGGTCGCACCGCCGCCTTTCAATTCGATCTTGATCCCCGTCTTCTTTTCGTAGGCGGCGGCTATCTCGGCCATGAAGGCCTTTTTGGATATGCCACAGCCGGCCCACGTCAGGTTCGACAGGTTCTTCACCTCGGCATGGGCGACGGCGGCGAGCGACATCATACCCACGGCAAAAAAACCGACAGCCCAGCGCCGGGCGCCACCGCCAGCAGCGGCATGGCCTCGCATTCTGATCATCATGAATCCACCAAAGTAACGGCTTATACCTGGTTAAGTTGTAGACGCTGTCAGGGGGTATCGCAAGTTCGACGTGGCCATCGGCCGGATTTACCGGGCTTTGCGGCGCCCCGGGACGATTTCGGCCCCCCCCGGAGCCCACAGAAGACCCGCCGGATTTGACCAAAATCAAGCTTTCGCGCCAGGGGCCGGGGCAGCGAATCCCGCCCGCTCCAGCGCGTAGCTGTCCTGCCGGCTCCGTTCCGCCAGGCCCTCCCCGTTCTCCTCCCGGTTGCGCCCTTCGAAATCGGTAATGTCGATTTTTTCGATCCCGGACGGGTCCAGGCAGTTTACGTTGACGCTGTACCCGTCCGGGTTGGAGCGGGGGACGTAAAACGGCTTGATACCGCAGACCTTGCAGAAGGTGTGCCGGGCAACGCCGGCATTACAAGGTATAGGTGGCCAGGCTTTCCGCCCCGGCCAGCAGCCGGAAGC